>CAJBVG010000227.1 GCA_903958995.1 uncultured bacterium
AATTCAAGATCGTTCAGGAAATATAATTAGTACTGTTGGCCTAAATGCTTTTTGGTCTCCAGTAGGAGGGATCACATCTTCTTATGACCCGAAAGTATTATATGACCATACCGCAAATCGTTGGATATTTGTTTCCTCTGCGGAACCTCAATCAAATGAGTCATGTACATTATTAGGTGTTTCTCAAACAAACGACCCTACTCAAGGCTGGAATTTATACAAAGTAGACGTTGATGCTACTAACCAAAAATGGGTAGATTATCCTAGTATAGGTTTTAATGATCGTTGGATTGTAGTGCAAATGAATTTATTCCCAATGACAGGGTTCACATCTTCTGCTCACCAAATTTATGTTTGGAATAAAGCAGATGTGTATGCTAATGGTGCTGGTGTTTATACAAAATTTGATATCACCAATGAAGCAACTGCTATTGCATGTCCATCTATTCATTATGATAATTCAGTTTCTAAAATGTTTACCTTCCGTGTTACTTCTGGAAACACTTCAGCAAAAGGTGTTCTTGGTATGAGAACAATATCGGGTACAACAGCTAGTCCTGTTTTATCATCAGAAACTGTAATTCAAACTACTGCTACATGGGGAAGTTCAGGTGCAAACAATACCGACTTTGCTCCACAATTAGGTATAACAAGTAAGATTGCTACTAATGATCATCGCATGCGTCACGTTGTTGTTCGTAACGGTAGAATTTGGGCAGTGCATTCAGTGTTCTTGCCAGCAGTTTCGTCGTCTCGTAGTGCTATTCAATATTGGGAGTTCGATACTACCGGTACAGTAATACAACGTTCGAGAATTGATGATGCAACTGGAACTAAATTTTTCTCGTTCCCAAGTATTGCTATAAACAATAAGAATGATGTATTGCTAGGATATGCAAGTTTTTCTCCAACACAATATGGTTCATCTGCTTATTCGTTCAGAAAAAGTACAGATGCAATTAATACATTTAGAGATGAGTACACTTTTAAATATGGAGAGAATACCTACTTCAAAAATTTTGGTGGTACTCGTAACCGTTGGGGAGATTATACCAATACGGTAGTTGACCCTACAAATGACTCTACCTTTTGGTCTATTCAAGAATATGCTGGTTCAACAGCAAATAGTTGGGCAACTTGGTGGGCTCATGTAAATCCATATATAGAGATTCCTGATTTCAAATCAGATATTAATTATGTTTGTCCGGGTGAAAACATTACGTTTACCAATACTTCTAATTTTTCTGGAAGCAATGTGCAGTGGACTTTTGCAGGTGGAACACCAGCAACATCTACTGATGCAAGTCCATCTGTAACGTATAGCACTGCAGGTAAATACAGAGCGACTTTAGTAGTAGATGGAAAAACACAATTAAAAGATGGTTACATCATTGTATTAACAAACCCTGTTCGTACCATTAATAAAAACACTGTAAAGCCTTGCGAAGGAAATACTATTACACTTACTGCATCGCAAGCTTCATCAACTTATTTGTGGAGCACTGGTGCCGTGTCGAGATCAATTTCTGTTACACAATCTGGTGTTTACTATTGTGATATCACTGCCCCTAATGGCTTGTGTTCACGTAGAAGTGATTCGGTGACCATTAACTTTGTTCCTTATCCAGTTGTTACCCTAGATTCATTAGCTCCTATTAATCCAGCAGCTACACCTCGTACATTAACAGGTGGCTTACCTACAGGAGGAAGCTATTCTGGACCTGGTGTTACTAATGGTGTATTTGATCCTGCTGTTGCAGGTGTTGGTGTTCATACAATAACGTATGCATTCCTTACGCCAGAAGGTTGTGGTGGTTCTGCAACTAAAACTATTGAAGTAACGAACTCAGTAGGAATCAATTCAAATTCATCTATTGTTGGTTTTAGTGTTACACCTAATCCTACAAAAGGGGTAGTAAAATTAAATATTGAAGGATTAGTAAATAGCAACTTAATGGTTACTGTTATTGATCAATTAGGCCGTGTAGTGTGGACAGCCAATTATGATGATAATAGCAAACACATTAACAAAGATTTAGATTTAGGATCATTGCCAAAAGGCGCTTACTTTATTAAAGCAGATTTTGGCAATTCAACTGAAATGAAAAAACTAATTATTGAATAATATTTAGCTCAAACTTTAAAATGTGCGGCACACACCGCACATTTTTTTTATCTATACATTATGAAAACACTCTACAAAAAAATTGGAATTTTTACAATCGCAATTACTGCTGTTGTTCAATCCATGGCACAAGATGCTACTGTATTTAAAACTAGTGGCATAGCAGATAAAAAGGTGGAAACAAATTTCATCAACACAGCATTAATGGAAACGTATTACAAACCAGCTCCTAAGCCAATTCAATTTATTGGAAATAGAAAAGCGAGAGTAATTCCTGATATGGACTTAGATCCGAACATGCTTATTAAGCATGATCCTTTTACCTCAACTGCCGCTAGAAATAAAACAAACTCAATGCTTCCGAGCATTGCTCCGGTTAGAAACTTTAATGGATTAAATGACAACAGTACTTCTATCCCTCCAGATGTGAATGGAACTGTTGGTCCGAATCATACGATGATTACTTTGAATACTCAAGTTCGTATTCAAGATAAAAATGGAGTAAATATTAGTACCATTTCATTGAATTCATTCTGGGCACCTATTGGTGGCTTAACCAGTACGTATGACCCGAAAATTTTATACGATCATGTTGCGAATCGTTGGATATTTGTTTCTTC
>CAJBVG010000228.1 GCA_903958995.1 uncultured bacterium
GCACGTTTAATCGTTATGCATCAACAAGGCTCAACCTCTTTAATACAACGTAAATTAAAATTAGGATATAACAGAGCCGGAAGGATTATCGACCAATTAGAAGCTTTTGGTATTGTAGGTAATTTTGAAGGATCAAAAGCAAGGGAAGTGCTGATTAAGGATGAGTATCATTTGGAGCAACACCTGAATAACCTATTTAACAAAAGTAGCGAATAGCGAAAAAAAATAAAATGAAGAGAATTACAACAATAGCAATATTAATATTTACAACACTGAGTGTAGTTGCTCAGGGTGATAAAAAAGCGAAGGACATTTTGAACGGAGTGAGTTCAAAGTACAGATCATACAAATCAATGAAGGCGGATTTCTCTTATACGTTAGAGAACCCACAAGCGAAGATTAAGGAAACTCAAGTAGGTACATTGTTATTGTCGGGTGCGAAATACAGGTTAGGGATATCTGGACAAGAAGTGATTTGTGATGGGAAGACTACTTGGACGTACATGAAAGAGGCGAAGGAAGTTCAGATTAACGATGTTGATCCAACCGACGAAGGCATTAAGCCATCGGAAATATTTACGATGTACGAAAAAGGCTTTATTTATAAATTTGTTGATGAAAAAAGTGTTGCCGGAAAAGTACAGCAGAACTTAGAGTTAACGCCAACCGATAAAACGAAAAACTTTTTCAAAATTAAATTGACGATTGATAAGGCGAGCAAGCAAATTGTAAAGAGTGTAATCTTTGAAAAGACTGGAACGCGTTACACTTATGCGATTAAAGCATTTACGCCAAACTTCGCTGTTAATGCAAGTACATTTACATTTGATGCGAAGAAATATCCAGGAGTAGAGGTTGTAGATTTAAGATAATTGGTATGAAAATTTCACAGGGAACATTAGATAAGATAGAGGAAATATTTAAGGCACAGCAGTATAAGGTGAGATACGAGAAGGGAAATTTTAAACCTGGATCGTGTTTAATTTTAGAAGCGAAAGTGGTGGTGGTGAATAAATTTGCAACCATGGACGTGAAGATTGCTGCATTAGCTGAAATCCTTCAAGAGATTGAAATTGATGAAACCTTGTTTGATGAAAATCAGGCGAAGTTTTTCCAGAGCATAAAACCCAAAAAATAAATGTAGTGAAAGTAACTTTTTTAGGAACAGGAACTTCCCAAGGTGTGCCGGTTATTGCATGCGAGTGTGCAATATGTACATCTGCCGATCCGCGTGATAATCGATTGCGTACATCGGTGATGGTAGAAGTGAATGGAAAAGTTATTGTGATTGATTCTGGTCCCGACTTCAGGTACCAAATGTTACGTGCAAAAGTTCATCAACTTGATGCTATTCTATTCACCCACGAACACAAAGACCATATTGCAGGATTAGACGACGTGAGAGCATTTAATTTTAAGCATGATAGGGAAATAGACGTTTACGCAGAGGAACGCGTGCAGACAGCCTTAAAAAGCGAATTCTCGTATATTTTTTCAGGGATTAATTACCCAGGCTTACCAAGAGTAATTTTACATGGCTTAGAAAACAAATCATTAAACATACAGGGGGTAGATGTACATCCTATACGAGTAATGCATTACAAGCTTCCAGTATTCGGATTTAGGATTGGTGATTTCACTTACATCACCGATGCGAAATCGATTTCAGAAGAAGAGAAGCAAAAGATGAAAGGCTCGAAAGTATTGGTTTTAAATGCCTTGAGGAGGGAAGACCATATTTCACATTTCACTTTACAGGAAGCGATAGATTTAGCTAAAGAGATTGGCGCAGAACAAACCTACCTTACGCACATTTCCCATCAGTTGGGCTTACATACCGAAGTGGAGCAGGAATTACCGGAGGGAGTGTACTTGGCGTATGATGGCCTTTGTTTGGTAGTGGGTAGTGAGTAATGGGTAATGAGTAATGGGTAAATTTTATATAACTCATTACCCAATACTCACTACCCACTACTATTTATATCTGAAAAACAGGCCTTAAGCAACAAATTTCAAATTTCTCTTGACAAGAAAGCTAAAAACTCTATATTTGCAGTCCACAATCAAAAATGCGAAAGTAGCTCAGTTGGTAGAGCACGACCTTGCCAAGGTCGGGGTCGCGAGTTCGAATCTCGTCTTTCGCTCCAAAAGCCTCTCTCCAGAGAGGATTTTTTTTAACCAGGCTCGGGTGGTGGAACTGGTAGACA
>CAJBVG010000229.1 GCA_903958995.1 uncultured bacterium
ACTGTAAAAGTATTTCATGTCCGATTCTACGGAGCAATACTTCTCTTCTGGCTATATCAAACACATCACGATTAGTTATGCTGAAAACTATACTAACGACAGTGATAAACGAGAGTATTATCAAAGCGTTTAGGTATTTGCGTTTCCCTGAATGTAGAATTTGACTAAATTGCATAGTGTCAAGATATAATTTACAATATTTACATTTTTATTTACATTCCCAATCATTCAAACCAAAATATTACACTTTACATTCGTAGGATCAAACAAAAAGAAATGAAACTTATGAAAAAAAACATCCTTGTACTGATCTTACCAATCCTATTGGTGAGCGGACTATCATTTGTAAATCCTGAGAACAAAATTGAAACAAAGACCTCTCCAAAGCCCCTAGCCACTGCGGAACGAAAAGCCAACCTTGAAGCCAAGAAAAAATGGGAGGCAACATCAGAAGGTAAAAAGTTCAAATCATGGGAAACATCACCAGAAGGGGAAAAAGTACAGGCGAGTGCCATTAAAATAATGAAGTCTATTAAGGATTTTAGTGATATGGAAGGTGTTGTCACCTCTCTTTCACTTCCTCCAGGCTCAAGATTAGGTGTTGGAGTAATGGTCAATATTGATGGTGACGATTATATTCTTGCAATTCGTATTAATGAGTCTGCAAGGAATGATTATAATTACACTCATGGATATCAGCAATTACATAGCCTAAAAGTTAACGACAGAATTATAATACGAAGCCGTAATGTTTCTAAAGCACCCAAGTATAACTATGCTATAATTGCTGGCGACTATGTAGAACGAGACAAAAAGGTGCTATTTAAACGCGACTTAAGTAAAAAGGATAACTGCTAGGCTTTGGGAATTAAGTCTATTTTCAACTTAAATACCGAAGATCCTTCATCTGTAACAAAGGTTACTTATAGAGTATTAATTAATGCGTCACTTTGATTTATATTAATATCAAAGAAGATGAAAAATAGAATTTCACAATTAATGCTTATCGCGATAGTTTTCGTGGTCGTATTTTCGGGTTGCAAAAAGGATAACAGTGTATCAAAAACTGATATCTATTCACAGATTAATGCTTACCCATATGAAGCAGTATCGAATGATGAAATAATAAGTTTGAAAATTATGCGAGAGGAAGAGAAGTTAGCGCATGATGTATATGTTGGTTTATTTAACAAGTGGAATGTAAATGCATTTTCTAATATATCTTCCAGTGAGCAAATACATACAACAGCAATTTCAACTTTATTAAAAAAATATAATATCACAGATCCTGTAGGTACCAATGGAGTAGGAGTGTTTACAGATACTACATTACAAAATTTATATACTAATTTAATTACAGAAGGAAATAAATCGGCATTAGCTGCACTCATAGTAGGAGCTACAATTGAAGATTTAGATATCTACGATTTAAAAAATTGGGATGCTAAAATAGACAATCAGGATATAAAATTTGTGTATCAAAATTTGAATAAAGGTAGCCGAAACCATATGCGTTCATTTTATAATGAGATTATAGGTGCAGGTGGAAGCTATACTGCTCAATTTATTTCACAAGATGAACTAAATGCAATTGTGAACACTCCAAAAGAAACTGGATCGTGGTAATTGAGGGGCGACTGCCTGCCTCGATGTAAGACTTTGTGACTTTGTGTCTCTGTGCCTCTGTGATTAGGGGAAATGTATTTTATATTCTTAATCACAAAGCCACAAAGACACAGTTTTTTCAACTTAGTCCCGATAGCTATCGGGATTAAACTTACAAACCTATATCAGAAACTTCATTTTGTAATCACTTTTAATTGAAGTATTTTAACAGAATAGTAGTAACAGTTATCATCAATTCGCTGTTATTTTTCCATTGCATAACCTAAACAACAATGAAAAGAATCCTATTCGCATTAATAATTTTATCTGCACTTTCATTTCAATCATGCGGAATTAAAACGGCAAAAGAAGTTGGATTGCATTTCTCTACAGAAAAATCGAAACTGCCAGAAACGCTGAATTGGAAGAAAATAGGTTTTGCAAAAGAATTGATTAATCAAAAAGAAATGATAGTGGTTATTAGTGGTGGTTCAAATCCACTTCCTTTAGATCAGTGGGATGCATTTGAACCTTCATTTCCTTATACAAAAAACATCGACCGTCATTTACTGTTTCATCAAACAGCATTTTATCGTTCCCCAAATACTGATGTGAATTGTAAAGATGCCGACTGCATTAAACAACGAGAGTATAAAAATTATACTTGGGTTGAAATGGCAAAACCTATTTGTGTAGATTATGTAGGCGGTGAAACGGATGTAATTAAACCAGAGCAAGGACATTTGGTAATTAAAACCATTCAGAAATGCCAAACGGTACTATTTGCGGATAGTATATTTCAACTTACAGACAATAAAGGAAATTATTACGTTATGCATGCAACAGAAACGGCTAAGCCAGATACTTCAGTTGTATTACCAACAGGTTGGTCAATAAGAAAAGTTATGTTAACAGAGCCCTTAATTATATCACCATTTGGCGGAGGTAATGAATGTTATTACAATATTGTTGGCGACCATTTAGGTCAAGGGTATCATCAATATATTTTCGCCGACAAATTTTATCCATCAAATGAAAAATAAAATACTACCCACACCAATTATTGTAATTATTTTTCTGCTCTATACTATTGATTCAAGCAAGGCGCAAACTCAAATTAGTAATTCATTTAGTCGCTTGAATGCAGCAACTACTAGTTTAGACAAGAACATCAGAAGTATTTTTCAAGATAGTAAAGGGAACTATTGGTTTGGTACAGATGGCAGTGGTATATGCAAATTTAATGGAACAGGGTTCTCTGAATTTATAATTAAATAGCCCAATAAAGAATGTGCTAATTGGTCAATCTGCTAATGTGCCAATATTAATTTGAACAATTAGCATACTAATCTAAGTTGTAAGTTGTAAATTGTAAATTTTAAGTTGTAAATTATTAGCATATTAAACTAAATTGTAAATTGTAAATTATTTCATTAACATATTATCCCATTAACATATTAACACATTAGTTTAACATATTATCCCATTAACATATTAACACATTGGCTAGACAAATCTTCATCAACCTAGTAGTAACTGACCTTCAAAAATCGATGGATTTTTATACGGCATTAGGATTTAAAAACAATCCACAATTTTCTGACGAAACTGCAAAATGTATGGTTTGGAGTGATACCATTTATCTGATGATTATGGTAAAAGAAAAGTTTGAATACTTCGCCACAAAACCAATTGCAAATACGAAATCACATTTAGCTGCTTTATTTTCGCTCTCTGTAGAAAGCGTAGAAGAGATGAATAGTATTATGGAAAGCGGCTTAAGCGCTGGAGGCATTGAACCTGCAGAAATGAAAGATTACGGCTTCATGCAACAACGCACACTAGAAGATTTCGACGGACATACATGGGAGATTTTCTTCATGGATGTTTCGAAGTTCCCGGTGGCTTAATTCGTAACTCGTTGCTCGTTTCGACAAATATAGTATTACATCATCACACTACTTCCGCCCCTCAACTACGCTACGCTTCGTTCGGGGACCAACCTTTTAGGTATTTTTTTAAGAGAGAGGGAGAATTTGAGC
>CAJBVG010000230.1 GCA_903958995.1 uncultured bacterium
AAGTAACGTTTGAGTTTACTGCCCAACCCGATTTGTTTAAGATTGATTTTTGATCTACAGAATCGTTAAATGTTGCATCTGTTGCAGATGAATATTTGTTATTCAAATAACTAGTCCCATCTTGTCCGGTGTAGGTAGGAGTAACGTTCAATGAAATCGTTCTCCCTTTCTTTTCAAAACTTCTACGATACAATACTGGTAAGGAAATGTTGCTTCCTTTTAAAGTAGATGTTTGTATGTTATTACTCTCCGATAGATTTATTATCTCCTGTGTGTTTCTACTTTTGATAATTGCAAATCCATCATTTATTTGGTAGGATAATTTTGGTTGAAAGGTAATACTGTTAAACGTATCAATTTTGTAATCCAATTTTAAATTAAATCGGTGATTCTGGTTCTGACTTGTGCTGATATTATCCTCGTAATACTGTAATGTCTTATCTGAATTGGTGATGTAATTTCTAAATGTTGTTGAAATGCTACTATTGTCTGTATAGTTATAAAAATAACTACCACTCACTTCAATATTTTTACCCCACTTATCACTGTAGTTTATACCCACTGCGTGTGTAGTGTTTATACCGTTCTTCGAATTCACTAAAAACTGACTACCATCCGTGCTACTACCCATACCACCGCGCATTCCACCACCCATACCGCCGCCACCACGAGTTGCTCCACCACCACGGTTGTTGCTAGCATTAGTTCCTATTACTCCCAATAAATCTTCTTGAGCAAAATTCTGCTCGTTCAAATTATTGCTTTGGTATAGAACTGTAAATCTTCTTTTGTCTTTAAACTGATTTATATTGAATCCAGCTTTGTATTGTTCATTTAAATTGCCACCTACAAAAGCTCTTCCGAAAATTCCATTTCTAAAACTTGGTTTGGTAATGATGTTAATGGTCTTCTGACTATTTCCATCGTCAAAACCAGTAAATTGTGCTTGGTCACTTTTCTTATCAAATACTTCAATCTTTTCAATTACCTCCGCTGGTAAATTTTTCAATACTGCATTTGGATCATCTCCGAAAAAAGGTTTTCCATCCACTAATATTTTCTTTACCTCTTCACCTTGTGCTTGCATCTTACCATCAGTAACTACCACACCTGGCATTTTCGTAATTAAATCTTCTGCATTAGCATCTGGATTCGTTTTATAGGCATTAGCATTATATGTACTGGTATCACCTCGTTGAACAGCTGCAATAGACTTGTCGCTTACCGTAACTTCTTTCAGTTGCCCCGATTTAGACCTCATGGTCATGTTAATAGTAGGATTGGGGTTCTCATTCAAGTTTACCCTTTTCATACTGTTCTGGAAGCCTAAATAGCTCGATCGAACCACATACATGCCTACTTTGATGTCAGTAAACGCAAAACGTCCTTTTTCATCACTTAGAGTAAATTTTTTATTGCTGGTATCTGGAATATTCACTAAAATTATTCGTGCACCCACTAAAGGATTCGTTCCATCGGTAACTGTTCCTGAAATACTAGGTTTTTGCGCATAAGAATGCAGAAACAAGCCTAAAAAGGCTAAAAGAAGTAATTGTTTTTTCACTATAGGTTTGTGTTGTAGAAGTATGACAAAGATAACCAATAAAGGTTTAAGAGTAAATTGTGAATTGTAAATTGTAAATTTTAATTTAATTCACAATTTACAATTTACAATTTAGGCAATGGGTTCTAGCTGTCTTAAATCCACCGGTACTACTCTCGAAACGCCTTGCTCTACCATCGTTACACCGTAAACAACGTCTGTACTTGCAATAGTACGTTTGTTGTGGGTAACAATAATGAATTGTGATTCATCTGAGAATTTACGAATGATCTTATTGAACTTGTCGATGTTCGTATCATCTAAAGGTGCATCCACCTCATCAAAAATACAGAACGGTGCAGGTTTTAATAAATATAAGGAGAAGAGAATAGCAGTAGCCGTAAGCGTTTTCTCTCCTCCAGATAGTTGATTAATAGTTAATGGTCGCTTGCCTTTTGGCTTCGCTATGATGTCGATATCCGACTCCAATGGATCTTCAGGATTTGTTAAAATTAAATCGCATGAATCTTCTTCATTGAATAATGAACGGAATACGATAATGAAGTTATCTCGTATTTGTGTAAACGCATCCATGAACTTTTCTTTCGCAGTATCATCAATTTCTTTGATGGTATCTAATAAAGAAGCTTTCGCGCTTAATAAATCATTTTTCTGTTCTTGGATGAACGTATAACGTTTATTCATCTCGTCATACGCTTCCATTGCCAATGGATTTATCGGACCGTAATTGTCGATTTGGTTACGAAGTCTTTCCGTTTTAATACGCAATTGATCTTCGTTCTCATCTTCTGGAATGACAACATCTTGCAAGGTTTCAATATCAACCGAAAACTCAACCGATAAACGTTCTTTCAATGAAGTTAACTCCATTCTCAATTCCGTTTTGCGATCTCTTATCGATGCGAAGTTTTGCTCTGCACTTTCTTTGCGAACACGAACCTCACGTAAGTTTTCTTCTAATTCTGCAATAATATTTTTTGATAGATGGTAGTCTGCTTCCACTTCTTGTGTTGCTTTCTCCATCGCATCTTTTTCTTCATACATTCCAATCAACTCTGTGTCCGTGTTGTCATGGGTAGTCATGATTTCATTGATACCTTGCATTGCTGCATCGTACTCGCCTTGGTTAATAGCGATACGCTCTTGCAACATTTTCAAGTTGTTGTTTTTGTACTCAATTTCTTTATCCAACTGATCAACTTTGTTCTGCTGTTGGTGAAATTGAATGTTACGTTGGTTAAAAGATCCCGAACGCTCAGCCAATTTATCACTCAACTCATTGAACAATTGTTGCGAATCTTGTACGTGAGTATGCAACTCATCTTTAGAAGCCACAGCTAGTTCCAATTCAGGAACCATCGATTCTAATTGGTGATTATAATCTTCAATTTTACGTTGAATATCTTCTTTACGTACCGAACTATCATTAATGAAATTATGGTATTGCTCCTGACGAGTTTTGTATGAAATCAACTCCGTATTCACTTTGTTAATATCATCTTTCATTACCGATATTTCATTTGTTTTCGTTGATTGCTTTAAATCTTGCAAACGGAAAACCATTTGATCAATATCTCTATTGTACTCTTCAATGAAATGGTTAATGTCTTTAATCTCTTGCTCAAGAACCTCTAAGTTTTTAACCCTACCAATTCTCTTTCCTTCAAATAAACCTACAGAACCTCCAGATAGAGATACTTTCGTGCGATTAAATTTACCGCTCTTCGCTAAGTATACTTTTTGCGAATCACTGTCTTTGTTAATCCATAGCTCTTCATTTTGATTGATAACCAAAACGTTTCCTAGTAAATGCTTCGCTAATTTTTGGTACTTGTAATCCACATTGATTACATCCATCGCCTGAATTAATCCATCAGCTAAGCCATCATTGCTCTGTGGATTAGTATCTTTCAACGACTCTAATACAAAGAAGTTTGCTTTACCTTTTGCCGATTGACCAAGTAATTGAATACCCGCCATTGCTTCTTGATAGGTATCTACAACGTAGTAGTTCAAATAACTTTCTAAGTAATTCTCTATCGCAATACGGTAATCTTCTTGGCAAAATAAAATGTCAGAAAGGAGTGGAGCATTCTTAGACCAATCTGTATTTTTCTTTAAGAACTTAATCGATTCAGGGAAACCTTCTAAGCTTTCTACTAAACTCTTTGTTAAGTTAAACTCATTTTGTTTAGCATCTAGCTTACGCGATTCCTTTGCAAATCGGTCTTTCATTTCTTGAATTTCCGTTTCTGCTTTTTCAATCGATGCTTTTAAAGCTTCTTCCGAATGGGTAAGTTGATTATATAATTCGGTCTTCTCTTTGCTTAATCCTTCAAGCTTTTCAATCTCTTTATCAAACTCTACTATCTCTTCTTTACGTAGATTAGTTTCGGTATTCGTACGAGCGAACTCTTGCTCTAATCCTTCTTTCTGGATTTTAACAATTTCTAGTTCCTTCTCGTTTTTATAAATGATATTTTGATTGGATTGTAACTGTTGTTGTGCAGCTTCTAATTTACTTCTGCTGTGTTGATGATCCTCACGAAGCAAATCTACTTCAATCTTCAATTGCTCTAACTCATATTCAATCTCGCTGAATATTTTTCGCTCCGATGATTGTGATGCTTCTAAGGTTTCTAATTGCCCATGAATTTGATCAACAGATGTTTTATCAATCGATAAATCACCGGCTAGTTTGCGTTCTTTCTCTTGGAAAAATGTTAAACGCTCATTCTTAATTTTCTTCTCGTTTTCATACGAGCGAATCTTTGCAATGTAGTCGTTTAAGGCCTTTTGCTGTACGCCTAAGTTTTTCTCTTTATTTAAACTCTCTAATTTTTCTTCTTGAATTTTTGCTTCTACCGTATCGATTTCAGCATGGTAACGATTCTTATCATCGTTATGTGCTACTTCTTTCTCATCCAATTCTTCCATCGATTTCTTTAATCCAGAAATGCGGAATGAGGCAAGGATAGTACTTAACTCTTTGTATTGCTCTTTAAGTTTGTAGTAGCGTTCTGTTTTCTTCGCTTGGCTTTCGAGCGACTTTAAGTTTTTCTCTATTTCAAATAATAAATCTTCTACACGGTTAAGGTCGTCTTCCGTGTCTTTTAATTTATTAAGCGTTTGTTTCTTTCTTATTTTGTATTTCGATATTCCTGCTGCTTCTTCGAATAATGCGCGACGAGAATTGTCTTTATTGCTTAAGATTTCCTCAATCATTTTTAATTCTATGATCGAGTAGGAGTCTGATCCAATACCTGTATCTAAAAATAAATCGGTGATGTCTTTCAAGCGACATTGAACATCATTTAAACGATACTCACTTTCGCCCGAGCGATATAGCTTACGAGTAATAGTTACTGTTGTATAATCAGTTGGTAATATATTTTTGGTATTGTCGAAGGTTAACGATACTTCGGCAAGATTTGCTGGCTTACGATTTTTAGTTCCGTTGAAAATGATGTTTTCCATCTTTTCTGAACGCAATGTTTTGGTACTTTGCTCCCCTAAAACCCAGCGGATTGAATCCACAACGTTCGACTTCCCACAACCATTCGGTCCAACAACAGCTGTGATGCCATCATCGAAATTAATGCTGATCTTATCTCCAAAACTTTTAAACCCTTTAACTTCTAGTGATTTAAGCTTCACTTTTCCTCCTATTTTAATATGGTAAACCCTAATGTTTTCAAGGCATTAGAAGACTTAAATATCCCTTAAAATTGGCTGTAAATCAAGTATTGTTATCCACAGTGGTTGTGAATAAGTAGGCACATTGTGATGTGCTATCTAGCTGATTCCTAGTGGGTAGGAA
>CAJBVG010000231.1 GCA_903958995.1 uncultured bacterium
ATAATCGCATCTTCTTTTACTTTTTGTAAAAGGGCAAGTGTTTGTATGGTCTTACCTAAACCCATATCATCGGCAAGGCAACCGCCAAAGTTCCATTTTCTTAAAAAGTGAAACCAATCGTAACCTGCTTTTTGATACGGACGAAGTTCTCCTATAAATCTTGTTGGAAGTTCTACTTCCTCTATACGTTCAAATTCTGTTAAACGCTGCAACTTACGGTCAATGGTAACTTGTGCTAATTCCGAATCTGCATATTCTTTTAATAAAGCAATATGATGTTTCTTGAATTTTAATTGATTGCCATGCTCTGCAAAATGAAATAAGTTTTGGTATTGAGCAAACCACTCATCAGGAATAATTGCAATTTCACCATTCGGCAATAAAAATTCTTTCTTGCCAGTTAATATATGATCTTTAAGTTCGATGAAAGGGATTTCCATCTCCCCAAAAAACACTGTAGCATAAACATCAAACCAATCATTTGATTCATTTATTTTTAAATCGATTTTACTTTTTCCAAGAAAATATTTTTTCCCATTCTCGTCTTGGTTGATACTAAAACCTGCCGCTTCTAATGTTTCGTTATGTTCTGCCAGCCATTCTAGCATCTTATGATATGTCCCAGCTTCGGCTTCGGTTTCATTGGTTTTTAAAATAAATGCCGAACCATCTGATGCCGTTAATCCTAAGCTTGTAAGTACTTCTATTTTTTGTGCTTCCCAATGCAATGATCGCTTCACGCGATGAAATACATATTCATCATTCTTATTCTCTACACTTACAGAAACTTTAGTTCCCGATTGGTATAAGAAATTGTACTTCCCGTATTGAAATGATAAAACTAATTGTATGGTATCATTCCAAGCGTACACCATTTTTAGATTTGGCTTGGCTTCAAATTGTTCGGTGATGATTTGAAATCCTTCGGCATAAACATTATGACGTTCAATGAGTGGCCCGATGAATTTCTTAAAGTATGTGGCTTCAGAATTCTTCGGGATATCAATAAAACGTTTATTCAAAAATGGAATTAATTTTTTACCATCTAAATCAGGCTCGAAAAATAAAAGGTCATTTCCTAATAACATGTGGGCGGGTTGCATACAAATAATTTCAGCTTCCTTAAACATGAATTCTATACGAATACCTAAATATTTTATGGTCGGGAAATAGCGAGTACCTTCCGGACTTCTTCGGAAATGGAATAATACAGATGTTTGTTCTTTTGCAATGTTTATTTTTTTATTTGCAGGGTCACCCTCTTTCCCCATTTCGTAAAATGGTTTTTCACCAATTTGCTGAATAGCATCAACAAGTTTTTTTTCGATAATCGGACGAACTATAGCATAAAGTTTTTCATTCCATATTTTACTGAAATACAACGCAGGACGAATAACTTCTTTATTATATTTTTTGATTATGTATTCTTGATCGAGTTGATCTAACAAACGAATTAACTTGTTATCTCGTTCATCTAAATAAGCATCGAATTCTTTTGCAGTTTGTGTATATAATTTCCGGTGAGATAGCGTGAAACTGCCGTTAGGGTTGAGTTGTACGATATGCGTTTCAATGACAT
>CAJBVG010000232.1 GCA_903958995.1 uncultured bacterium
ACATCATTAATATTAATCCAATGGCTAATGGAATATTAGTGGTTCCACTCGAAAATGAATTAATGAATCCACTACTGGATGGGATAAAATACCCAATACTTACACCTATGCCCATGGCTAAGAATATCCATAGGGTTAAATTTCGATCTAAAAATCCAAGCTTCTTTCGCTCTGCAACCGGTGCACAATGTTCCATATCAATATATTTATCGCAATTATACGATAAATATTAGTTTGATTAATAAAATGAATAAATCTTTTAAAAAGATAACATTAAATTAACATATGGATTTAGGATGACTTATAATTTAAGTTTTAATTTTTTCTTATTTCGATACGCAAGAATACTAATTACAATAAAACTGAGAGATGTTATGTACACCCATGTTGGAATTGGAATTGGATCACCAGCTGCATAAGAATGTAAACCAGATAAATAATAATTTACACCAAAGTAAGTCATTACAATAGATGATAATCCGAATAAAGTAGCCACATTAAACAAATAGATACCACTCATTTTTGGAATTATACGCATGTGTAAAATGAAAGCGTAAATTAAGATAGAAACGAGCGCCCATGTTTCTTTTGCATCCCATCCCCAATAACGACCCCATGATTCATTTGCCCAAACACCACCTAAATAGGTTCCTATACTGAGCATTGCTATTCCTCCTATTAATGTAATTTCACTTAAGTAGGTCATTTCAGTAATGTTTAATATCATCAATTCTTTATTTTTTTGATTGATAAACATCATTAATACTAAATTTATAAGTCCAATAATAGCTCCCAACATTAAGAAGCCATAACTACCTGCTTCTAATGAAACGTGTATGGTTAACCAATAAGAGTTTAATACGGGTACCAGCGGAGTAATTTCGGGATCTAAGTAGCTTAACTTTGCAATAAGCAATACAGTCGATGCTAATATCAATGTAGCTGTTAGTCCGCCAATTGATTTCCGAGTAAACAATAAACCGGCCAAGGTAGTTGTCCATGCGATATAAATAAGTGATTCGTAACCATTACTCCAAGGTGCTCTACCAGAAATATACCAACGAATTGCTAATCCAAAAGTATGTAATGCAAATCCAATAAATACGGCTATTAGCACTAATTTATAAACTTTCAATACACGTGCGTTAGGAGAAAAAACCGAAAGAAATAATAATATCAAAAGAAGTAAACCAACGAATAAATAGGCGAAAGCTAATCTCCCAAATATATCTAGCTTATTTAATAGTATTTCTAAATTTAGTTGAGTTTGTGAAGGAATAACAGAACTATTTTGAAGTTTTTGATAAGCTGCAAGTTCTACCAATAATTTGTTTGGTTCGCTGTAATTATTGGAGTGCATTGATTCGTGCAAAACACTCTCATAGTGACTAAAAAAGCTGTTAGCTAATTGAACACTTTCTTGGTTTGAGTTTTCATTATGATTGTGACTTTCGCTAGCAATCCAAGTATTATTAGGATCGTTAATAACAGGAATAACACGAAATGCCGAACCACTAAAGATCATACCCATAATGTTAATACGCTCATCTACTTTTATCAGTTCTTTTTCAAGTTGACCTCTATCGACTGGCTTTTTATCGAATGCTTTTTTCACTTCTTCTTGCAAAAGATAATTCCCTTCATTAGTAAAAAAATCTTTGAAGGATAATTTAGCGTCTGTTTTTTTAAGTATTGATTTTGTAAAAGGACCAATTTTTATGAGTGGTACATTAAACCACTTTTCTTTAGCGGCAAACATACTTAGTATAACTTGGTCGGCATTGAAATCTAAATAGGATTCGCTACCTGAAATTTTACGTAACAATTCTCTATTTAAAGTATGCATAGGTTTCATCCTACCATTTACATCTTGAACAACTACTTCACTAAATAATTTTGCATGTTCTATAGAAACAGATTCGATTGTTGGTGTAACTTCATTTTGAGCATTAATTGTAAACGAATACAGAAACATTGGGATGAAGAATAAATACATCTTCTTCATTCTAATATCTTTTAACAATTGAATAACTTGATAAAATCTAGTTTTCTTGCTAAAAAAAGTTAATAATAGTCCAAGCGTTAATAAAATATACCCAATATAGGTTATCCAAGTTCCCCAGAAATCATGATTTACACTCAAGTAAGTACCTGTTTCATCTTGATCATAAGAGGATTGGAAAAAACGATATCCATCATAATTTAAAATGGTATTCATGAAAATTCTATAATTAAAATTGGTATTGTTACGAGTATCTTGAACAGTAACTTCACTAGCATAAGAAGCAGCACTATTGGTACCCGGATAACGATCCATAATAAAATCATTTAATCGAATAGAAAATGGAACTTCTAATGGTTTAGCACCATAAGCAACATAAAACTGTGTAGAATCAATATTAAATAATACAGGTGAACCTTGCATACCTGTTTGACCTGTAACATATTGTTCAGAAATTTTACCATTCAAATTTATTTGCAATCGAATACCTAAAATACTTGTGCTTTCAATTTTAGCTTTTTCACTTATGATTTTAGATGCACCTCCTTTGAAATAATCACCAAATACAAAACGATTGGCCCCATTAGAATATAAAGATTTAAGTTTAAGTGGAGTAGGTTTTTCTGATGGTGCAATGGTATCCAATTGTTGCGTTGCCATTGTCATTTGAGTGTACTCTTGGTCTGCTTTGAAAAAGAGTTCTTCACCAATACGTGTTATATTAAAGGCGTTTGGAATTGTATTCGTAGTGAAATTAAATATTTGTCCATTGATATTAATTTGTTCTCCCTCTTTCACATAATACTCTACACGACCTTCCATTCCAGCAATTACAATTTTCAATGTAGGTACTCCATTATCGATACGCTCAACAGATTGAACTGGATTAGGGATAACCTCTAAAACCTTAAAACTAACATTTGAAGAGCCTAAGAGGTATTCTTTTTGAAATGCATTACTTCCTAAAGATGAAAAAAGCACCTTCTCTGAAAATTCATAACGATTATTGTTATCGATAACTTGAAATTGTAAATAATTTTCGGATGATAAAAAAGTATTAGCCGATTCACCCTCTCTAATGTGCATAATACCTTCAAAGCTAAAATACCTAGTAACTGCAGCACCTATTAGAATGACAATAAAAGAAAGATGAAACATTAACAATGTCCATTTCTTTTGTGGGATCATTCTAAACTTAATAATATTGACTACTATCGAAATAGAAAACAAAAGTAGTAGCAATTCGAACCACCAGGTTTTAAATATTACTTTTTGAGCAGTACTTGTACCAAAATCATTCTCTATGAATGTTGCCAAACCAATAAAGAAAGCAAATAGTAGAATATATATACCAGCAGCTCTAGAATTAAATAATGGCTTTAGTTTTTTTATAAATGTTTTCATCTTATTTCTCTAACAATACAGCGTTTTCTAATATTATATCATATTGATACCCTGCACCAAAATCTTTATTTACAGTAAGTGTTCCTTTAAAAGTTACATTATGTCCAACAGGAATTGCTTTATCTGAAGTCACTACAAAATCGTAATCATCTTTACTCCCATCCTTTAAATGCATCCAATTTTTGTCCATTATATTAGGATTAACTTTCACGCATTTACCAGATACTTGAATTGTTTTTCCTGCAAATTTTTTAGGATTTGAAACTCTTGCCGCAGTACGTACCGAGCCTGGTATAACTATATTTTCAGAAACTATAGGTGCCTCATTGGTTTGCGCAGGCTCGTCAGTATTCATCTGTTCGCCATGGTTTGCAGGTAAAATTTTATTCACTAAGTAGAGTTTATCAAATACCCTATTGTACTCTAAACTTTCAAAGTTTGTTTTTAGTAATCCTCCAGTATAAACATATTGCTCACCTTTTTTAACTTCTTGCTTTAATGTAGCAATCCAAAATTCATCCGACTCATTTTCTACTACTTTTAAATAGATATATTTTTGTGTTGGCAATATTTCAATGATCTTAACAGTATGTATATCGTTATTTATTTCATCTGTTGGGCTTGTATTAGCAGTGCCAGAGCCAAATACTTGCGATTGACTAACTACTTCAGTGTTTGCATCTGCGCTAGGCTTAATCTCTTTTGTTCTATTACATCCTATTACACCGAATAATGATGCAACTAATACTACTGTGGTTAATTTAATGATGGGTGATTTCATAATTTTATATTTATTGTATTCTTCTTGATATACTAAAGTTTGTCCTATAATTTTTTTCTGTTCCTCGTGTGGAGTATTCGCTCATTACATGAAATGTATATAATTTACCACGACTATAAGAAGCGTCGATTCCAAAGTCTTTCTGCAGTTCTACTGGTATTCCTTCATTTCTATATGCATAACTAATAATTCTATAATAGGTAGAAAGGTATAATTTTTGATTAAATACATCTTTAGCATATCGAATAGAAAGTAATTTACTATTTAAATAGTCAGATGAATTTATATTACCATCAATATTAACATTTCCACCAATAATAGGAACATTATAGTAATACATATACCAATTATAATTCGAGGATGAATAGGCTCCATTGGTTTGAAATCGATTACTAAAGCTAATTCCTGAAGTTAAGTTCTTCGTTAACTTATAATTTACTCTAAAACGTAATCCTTGTCTGTTCACGTCATCAGATAAAAGCCTATCGATATCTGTAAACAAAAATGTTTCATAATAAATTATATTTCTCCTTGAATCATACGACCCAATTAATGATAGCTTTTTAGACTGCTGATAAGTTAATGAATAAAAGATTGCAGTAGTTCGTGGGGATACGCTTTTTACACCATTTACATTTTTAAATAAGTCCATCTCTAATGAACCAAACATATTAATCTTATCCGATAAACGATTGGTATGTTGTACATAAATATACCTTCTATCTGTTATAAATTTATTTGTTTGTTCGATAACTCCGAAAATGGTTTCCGAGTAATTAAGTTCGTGATTTGTGCGAAAACCTACATAAGCACCTGCTTGAAATAAACTAGTATTTAAGCTGTAATTTGTTAAATCTGGTCTACTTCCTAGTAGTCCACCCACAAAGAATCTTCTAAATTTATATTCAGATTGAACACCATCTATAGCACCTATAGAAGATAAGCTATTATTGATTTTTCTTCCAATGCTGATTGTAAGCTTTTTTGTAGGTTCGTATTTTAAAGACAAGTCGTATATTCTAAAGAATTTAGTTTGATAACCTGCTGGCAATTCCCTATTTATAAAATTTTCACGATAATTTATATAGGAATTCAAGCTCCATTTAGAATTATTAATATGGTTTACATCCAGCTGAACTCTACCGTAAACACTAGTGTTTCGTAAATTATTAAGATTGGAGATGTTTGAATTTATACCCGTAGTTATTCTACCACGAACATATTGATCATTCTCTTGTCTAGG
>CAJBVG010000233.1 GCA_903958995.1 uncultured bacterium
AATTATTTAAAATTAAAGTAAAATTTAAAATCATGAAAAAACAGTGCATCAGCTTAGTAATCGTATTATTTGCAATTACTACGTTTGCTCAAGACATCGTAAAAGATAAAACCATTAAATATCGACGTAGTTCTTTGCATACAATGCTTATAGAATCTGGCAATTTCCCAAATAAAGATATTGTAATGAAGGCTTATAGCGATGCTAGTTTCCCTTCAAATTATAATGAGCACACTATTGAGGTTAAATCATTTGATCCAGCTCAATTTGCAATCACTGATGAGGACAGAAATGCGGCGGGAGTCGAAAAAAGTGAGCTTGGAGATGCACTTTCTGGTGCCTTAGCTGATGTAACAGGTGGCATTGTTGATAAAGACGCAAAGGATATGCCAGTAGTACTAAAAAAATATATTGAAACTAATAAGATCGGTAATAAATTAGTTGCTAAGTGGTACGGTAGAAATCCAGCTACTGGTGCTTTCAATATGAATTTAATTCAAGAAAGAGGTCAATATGACGCCTCTCAAATGCAAGTTAGTGTTGCTAAAGGTTCAGCTGTAGGTACAGCCGCTCTAGGTGATGCTGGGGAAGATTTGATTCAAAATACTTTTGTTGTATTTAGTCGAATGAATTTTGTTCCTAACGAAATAGTTGCTGCGGCAATTAGAGATGCTGCAAAAGAGGCAGCTGCAAAAAACACTTCTGGATTTGCTTTAACACTAATGGAAAAAGGAATTGATGCTGTTTATAATAAAACAAAAGAGGGATATTCAGTTTGGACAACCTCTTATTTATATAAGTTAAACTGGAATGATAGTATTCAATCAACTTTTTATAATGATATGTATTTTGATAGTACAAGTGTTGATCAAAAGAAGAAGGACTTATTTGAAAATTCCAATTTGTTTAGCCTTGAATATGTAGGTACTGAAAAGTCATCTAGTTTAGTTACTTTTTCTTTGAAAAAAGCAGATAAAGAAAGAACTGAAGAACAAGTTATACAAAAATCTACTGTAAGAAACGTGGATGCGGTTTTTGCAAAGCTTCAAAAAAAGTACGAGATCTTTAAGCCAAAAGTTCCATTGTACACTGGCGATCCAATTACTGCAAAGATTGGTATGAAAGAGGGATTAGAAGGTGGAGAGAAGTTTGAAGTTTTAGAACAAGTGCAAGATCAGGCTACTGGCAAGGTTACTTACAAAAAAGTAGGCACCATTTCGGTAGAGAAAGGGAAAGTTTGGGATAATAGATTTAATTTAGCTGATGAAAAACCAGAAGAAGGTAAAGAAGTTATAGATAGAACTACATTCAGTGGTGGTAGCGGTTATTATCCTGGCATGTTAATTAGACAAATAAAAAAATAAATATTAATCCATGACTAAAAATTTATTAAATAAAATATTGCTTCTTTTATTGGTTGCAACATTAATTTCAGTACCAGGCATTTCGCAAAAACGAAAAGCAGATAAAGATACTAGAGAATGGAGGTATGAAATCGAGGCTGTTAGAACAGGGGTTACAGGCACTTATTTAATTAAAGTTTGGACTTATTCCAAATCACCTGATGTTGCTATAGAACAAGCTAAAAAAAATGCCGTACACGGTATTATATTTAGAGGTTTTGCAGGAAAAGCGGGAGTGGAAGGAAAGCCTCCTTTGGTCTCGTCTCCAGATTTAGAAATTGAAAAAGCTGACTTTTTTGATCCATTCTTTGATGATGGAGGAAAGTTCATGAAATTTGTATCATTAACAAATGATGGAGCCGTGGCTGCTGAGGATAGATTTAGAATTGGAAAAGAATTCAAAATTGGTGTATTAATTTCAGTAAATGTTGGAGAGTTGAGAAAAGACTTAGAAGCTGCTGGAATTATTCGAGCATTAAACGCTGGTTTTTAAAATTAAATATAATGAGAAAAATTACTTATTTATTATTAGTGCTGTATACATATTCATGTGTACCTGCTAAAATTGTTAAACCATATAATTCAAAAACAATTTGTGTATCTATGCAAGCCGATGGCAGACAGGTGGTGAAAGCTTGGGGCCAAGGAGCTAATTATGCAAATGCTTTAGAAGATGCCAAAGCAAATGCGATAAACGACATAATTTTTAAAGGCATTTATGACGGTGATCCTAAATGCAATAAAATACCATTAGTACCAGAAGTAAACGCCAGAACAAAGTATGAAAACTATTTTAATGGCTTCTTCTCTAATGGCGGCTCATACAACAACTTTGTTACCGTTTTCGGTAGATTTTATAAAAGGAGTATAACCGAGGGCGTTACTTTAGAAGTTGATATACCAAAGTTAAAACAGCAGTTAATTAATGATGGAATTTTAAAAGCACAATAAAATAATTAAAAGATGAATAACAAAGTAAGAAGTTTATTTTTCATTACACTATTAATAATAACATTTCAATTAGAGGTAAATGCACAAGCTGCTAAGCCAAGGATTATGATATTTCCAGCTAACTTCTGGATGAAAAGTAAAAATTATTTTACTACAGTAAATAATCAAGGCAAGGTGGAAGATGTTATGGATTATCAGAAAGCTTTTAATAATGACAAAGAGCTTTATTCT
>CAJBVG010000234.1 GCA_903958995.1 uncultured bacterium
AATTATTGTCGGAGCGAGGACGCTCCGACGAACACTAGCAAATATAATAAATAAAAAAACGGCATGTACATTTCTGTACACACCGTTACCTAACCTAACCTAACTTATATAAACTAAACCTATATTATGAGATCTTTATTTCTTTTAATGTAGGTAACGCAACTTTCATTTTCATAATAGTAACGTATAAAATTCCCTCTTTGTATTCTGCAGAAATATTTTCCTGATCGGCAATCTCTGGTAAATTGAATGAGCGTTTGAATGAATGATACCCAAATTCTTTTCGTGTATACTTCAGTCCTTCCGCTTTAACATCCTCTTTTTTCGCTGTCGATATGGTCAATACTTCTTTTTCTAATTTAATATTGAACGCATCTTTCGTTAATCCTGGTGCTGCTAACTCAATTTGAAAATGCTCTGCACTCTCTAATACATTTACTGCTGGTGCTACCGTTGTTGAATCGAATCCACTTGGACTGAATAATTCATGATAAAGTGGATTGAACATTTTTTCTAACATGTGATTGCTTAATGGTCCGTTGTTTTTGAATTTTACAAATGTCATTTTTTGTTCTCCTTATAATTTTTTATTGTTTGGTAGGTGTATCTCAACACCTATACCAAGGCAAAAAATCATCAAAAAACTAGACAATTTGTCGTTCTAACCCTTAATTAACCTGAAAATTTAGCAGTGTTTTGCTGCTTTTAGAAAATCTTGCCGGGATTTAGTATTCCATTGGGGTCGAATACTTTTTTGATCCCTCGCATTAAATTAAGATTTCGTTCCGAATATTTAATCGACATATACTCTCGTTGAACATAACCAATGCCATGCTCTCCAGAAATAGTTCCGTTTAAATAAGTAGTAAGTTGAAAAATTTCCTTGATACCATCTTTCAATTTTGTATTCCAATCTTCGTCACTCATCTCCCCTTTAATAATATTGATGTGTAAATTTCCATCTCCAGCGTGTCCGTAACACACCGACTTAAATCCATATTTAGTTCCTATTTCTTTAACACCCGCTAATAGCTTTGCTAATTCAGCACGTGGCACTACGGTGTCTTCTTCTTTGTAAATGGAATGTGCTTTTACAGAATGCGCCATGTTTCTGCGCATCTTCCACCACTCTTCTTTTTGTGCAGATGAATCGGCAAATAATACTTCTTCTACTTTATGTTGATATAATACTTCGGTGATGGCTTCGCATTCTTTGTACATACTGTCCAAATCATTTCCATCTACTTCTATTAATAAATAAGCTTTGATGTTTTCTTTTTGTTCAAAATGAATATGCTCATGCGCAACAACCCAATCCATTCCGTCTTTTTCCATGAACTCTAATGCCGATGGACTCTGACCCGCAGAAAAAATTGCTGATACCGCATCACATGCTTTTTCTGATTCATAAAAAGAAGCTAACAACAGTAAGTTGTGCTTCGGTGCAGGTATTAATTTGAATACAATTTTTGTGATAATTCCTAGTGTACCTTCCGAACCAATCATCAATTGTGTAAGGTTATATCCCGATGCATATTTTAATGTGTTTGCACCGGTCCAAATAATTTCACCATCAGGTAAAACCATTTCAATGTTCAATACATAATCGCGTACAGTACCATATTTTACTGCTCTTGGGCCACCACTCGATTCTGCTAAATTTCCTCCCAACATACACGAACCTTTACTCGATGGATCTACAGGATACATTAATCCGTGTTCTGAAATCGCATCCATAAATACTTGTGTAATTACTCCTGGCTCTACTGTCGATTGTAAATTACGAGTGTCCACTTCAATAATTTTATTAAACTTTTCCATACTCAAAATTACACCACCATGAACCGCTAATGCTCCACCACTTAATCCCGTTCCACCAGCACGTGGAGTCACCGGAATTTGGTGTTCATTACAATACTTCATGATGTCCGAAACCTCAGCGCTATTTGCTGGAATCAACACCACCTCTGGTATAAAAATATAATCCTCCGTTTCATCATGAGAATAATCCAACATATCTTCTTCGGCGAAGAGAACTTGTGATTTGCTGAGGATGGATTGGAAGTGCGTTAGGTCGGATTGGGTTATTTTTTGGTAGTTCATTTATTCGAAAATAAAAATAGTTATTGGATACTGGACACTGGACAAAAGACACTGGACACTGGACAAAAGACAAATATAATTCATAATTCCTAATTCCTAATTTTTATAAGTTACTTTGGCATTACCAACCATCCCTTCTATCGGAACATGTTTTTTAGTTAGCGATACTTCTATGGAATGAATATTAGGATTGAGTAGTTTTATTCGATCGTAAATCGATTTCACTACGGTTTCTAATAATTTTCGTGGAATTGCCATTTCTTCTTTCGCTATTTGATATAAGGTTTCATAATTAACGGTTGTGGTTAATTCTTCAATACTAAAATTAAAATCATTTAATTCAACAACAATTTCTACTAGAAATGTGTTACCTATTAGATTTTCTTCCTGATAAAATCCATGAAAGGAATGAAATTCTAAATTATTCAAAGAGATTGTATACATTATTAAGCCCTTTTGAGTTTTTTATTACCTTTGCCTCAATAAACAAATATATAGAATAGCAATGGCTAAAACAGATCTTTTTGAAGCTCCAGATTATTATTTAATCGACGAGTTATTAACAGAAGAACACAAATTAGTTCGCAACTCGGTACGCGATTGGGTAAAGAAGGAAGTTAGTCCGATTATTGAAGATTATGCTCAACGTGCAGAGTTCCCTAAACATTTAGTAAAAGGATTAGGCGAGATTGGTGCCTTTGGCCCAACCATCCCTGTTCAATATGGTGGTGGCGGTATGGACTATATTTCATACGGATTAATTATGCAAGAAGTAGAACGTGGCGATTCAGGTATCCGTTCAACAGCATCAGTACAAGGTTCATTAGTAATGTGGCCTATCTATGCTTACGGATCAGAAGCTCAACGCAATAAATATTTACCAAAATTAGCCTCTGGCGAATTCATGGGTTGCTTCGGATTAACAGAGCCTAACCATGGTTCGAATCCAAGTGGCATGCTTACCAACTACAAAGAAGATGGCGACCATGTAATATTAAATGGTGCGAAGATGTGGATCTCTAATGCTCCTTTCGCCGACATCGCTGTAGTATGGGCGAAGAATGAAGAAGGTAAAATCAAAGGGATCATTGTAGAGCGTGGTATGGAAGGATTCACAACTCCTGAAACCCATAACAAATGGTCGCTTCGTGCTTCTGCAACTGGTGAATTAGTATTCGATAATGTTCGTGTTCCGAAAGAAAATATTTTACCAAACGTAGAAGGATTAAAAGGTCCGTTAGGATGTTTGAACCAAGCGCGTTACGGTATTGCTTGGGGTGCAATGGGTGCTGCGATGGACTGCTATGATACTGCATTACGATATTCGAAAGAACGTATTCAGTTTGATCGTCCTATCGGTGGATTCCAATTGCAACAAAAGAAATTAGCAGAAATGATTACCGAAATTACTAAAGGTCAATTATTAAATTGGAGACTTGGTGTTTTGAAATCAGAAGATAGAGCTACTGCTGCTCAAATTTCAATGGCGAAACGTAACTCTGTTGAAGTTGCTTTAAACACTGCCCGCGAAGCTCGTCAGATGCTTGGTGGTATGGGCATCACCGGCGAATATCCAATTATGCGCCACATGATGAACTTAGAATCAGTTGTTACCTACGAAGGTACTCATGATATCCACTTGTTAATTACAGGGATGGATGTTACGGGGCTGAATGCCTTTAAGTAATATGTTAATATGTTAATGGGATAATATGTTAATCTAATATGTTAATATGTTAATGGGATAATATGTTAATCTAATATGTTAATGAGATAATATGTTAAT
>CAJBVG010000235.1 GCA_903958995.1 uncultured bacterium
GCTACGCTTCGTTCGGGGACCAACCTTTTAGGTATTTTTTTAAGAGAGAGGGAGAATTTGAGCGGAGCTCAAATTCTCCCTCTCTCGTCTTATGTTTTTTTGCGAATCTATAACTGGTCCCCGAACGGAGCGTAGCGTAGTTGAGGGGTTTGACATGTTTGATGAAAATTGTGGAAGTAAGCAGGTCCCCGAACCCTACGTGGCGCAGGCTGGCTCGCTTCGACGAACGCGGCGAATATCAAGTTTTTAATTGTCGAAGCGAGGACGCTTCGACGAACGGGACGAACGGGTTTTATATTGTCGAAGCGAGGACGCTTCGACGAACAATCGTATCGGAGCCGAACAGACGATTCGACGAAAAATTAAAATTCGAACAAATGCTTCTCTGCATGATAAGATGAACGAACCATTGGTCCACTCTCTACCACTCTAAATCCTAATTGCATTCCAATCTCTTTGTATTTTGCGAATTGATCTGGGTGAATGTATTCAATTACTTGATGATGTTTACGAGTAGGTTGTAAGTATTGTCCAAGTGTTAAAATGTGTACGCCATTGTTTACTAAGTCGTTCATCGACTCAATTACTTCTTCTTCGGTTTCTCCTAAGCCTAGCATGATGCCAGATTTGGTTCGAAGTCCTGTTTCGGAAATGTGTTTTAAACATTCTAAACTTCTATCATACTTCGCTTGAATACGAACACCTTTGGTTAATCGACGAACGGTTTCTAAATTATGAGATACTACTTCAGGTGCTTCTTCTAAAACTCTAGCTAAATTATCCCATTCTCCTTTGAAGTCGGGGAGTAAAGTTTCTAAAGTTGTTTGTGGAGATTTCTCTCTAATGGCACGAATGGTTTCTGCCCAGATAATAGAACCTCCATCTTTTAAATCATCGCGATCTACCGAAGTAATCACACAATGTTTAACATTCATTAATTGAACAGATGTGGCAACTCTTTCAGGTTCTTCTAGATCAACAGGAAGGGGTCTGCCGGTCGCTACAGCGCAAAAAGAGCAGGAACGGGTACAGATGTTTCCTAAAATCATAAAGGTTGCTGTACCAGCTCCCCAACATTCGCCCATATTTGGACAATTTCCACTCTCACAAATCGTATGTAATTTATGCTTATCCACTAAACCACGAACATGCGCGTACTCCTTACCAACAGGTAGTTTTACACGTAACCATTCGGGTTTGCGTTCTTTTTTATCTTCAGAAATAATTGGTAAATCAATCATAATGCAAAACTAATATTTTTTACCGAATGTTAGAGTTGCATAAAGCGACAAGAAGGTAGATTTGTTTTTAAGATTTTCAAACTCGGCCATAATCGGAACCTCTTTGAAAAAATAATCAAATACAGCACCTGTTTCTAAGTTCAGAATCTTATCATCTTTTGTACTCCAATCAAAATTCAAGCCCGACTTAAGGTATACACCAGGTTGAATTTTCAATTCATTCATTCCAGTAGTAAACCCAGAATAGCCTAATATGTTAGATTCGTTATGTAAGTTTTTATCGAATTTTTCCGACACTACATTTGGGTCGAATGGGTTGCCACTATCTTTAATAATTTCAAGATAAATAGGTTTTAATATCCCCCAAGAAATACCAGTCATAATGGTAGTACTTATCTCAACTCCATCTTTTGGTGCTCTATCAAAAATTAAAAAATTGCTTCCTATACCTGTTCTGAAATTAAAGAAAGAATTCTGCTTACCGTAAACGTACTGCTTTGAATTATTGAAATAGGGGTTTGATGTTTTAAATTCTTTTGGATGTTTGACGTTCGCTAATTCTGTTTCGAACAATATCTTCATGAAATTTTGTGGAACAATGCCAAATCGCATTATGCCACCAAATCCTCTATTGCTAATGGTTCCACCACCAGAAAACTCATGCTTATAAACAAAACGCGTAGGATCTTCTAATGCTCCAGTAATCTCTGCTTGCGGTACCGATTGCGCAAATGTATGCCCAATGCAAATCGCAAAGACCCATAAAAAAAATAAATACTTGATTTTCCCTCGGAGCATAGTCAATTATAAGAAATTTTCCGCAATTTTAATCCATTAACAGATTATTCTAAGTTCTAAATTATTAGCATATTAAATTAAGTTGTAAATTGTAAATTGTAAATTTTAAATTATTAGCATATTAAATTAACATATTAATCATGACCATCACAACTTTCTACATCGACGAGCTAAGAACCGAAGCAACTCATAACTTCTCTGGCACTAAAATCATAACCGATGCGCCTTTAGATAACAACGGCAAAGCAGAATCGTTTTCGCCAACTGATTTATTAGCGGCATCATTAGGGAGTTGCATGATTACTATTGTAGGTATTGCAGCCCGTACGCAAGGTTTTGAGGAGCGTTTAAGAGGCACAAAGTTGGATATCACTAAAATTATGGCTTCTGAGCCAAGGAGAGTAGGGGAAATTATAGTGGAATTAACCTTCCCAGAAGGGAGTAACTTAACGGAAAAGGAACAAAAGATTATTGAGCATACATCGAAGACTTGCCCAGTGGCTCTGAGTTTACACCCAGATTTGAAACAAACTTGGAAATTTAATTGGTAGCGAGAATCTCCGCCAATTCAACAGCAGAAATATCTTGATGTGAAGCATCGAGAATGCATTCACCATTTTTTATAACAATAGCTTGAGGCGATTCATGGTGAACATGGAACGCTTCTGCTACGAGGTTGGAAACATTGCGATTCGCAATGATATCTAAGAAATACAAATTAACTTGATTGTTTTCTTGCCATTCTTTTTCAAAGAATTTCAAGGACATGTTGCTGATGTGGCAACGTGTGCTATGCTTAAAAATAATAGACGGCTTATCTTGTAATTTGATGTTCTGGATCTGTTCCTCAGAATCTAAAGGAATCCAATTCATGTGATTATCTCCAAACACCTCTTGAACGTCCAGAATATTTGTAGCTATCCGACATTGCCGGGCAACCCATTCTTCCAGAGCAAGCGCTTAATCCGATAACAACAAAACTTGCAAGTAAAACTGCTGCGATGATTTTTTTCATTGTTTTTTAATTTCTACAAATATATTCAATAAAAATGAATTAAAAAAGCGACTTCATTTCGGCCATTTTTATAGCAGTAACGGCAGCTTCCTCTCCTTTATTGCCATGCTTGCCACCCGCTCTATCTTGAGCTTGCTCTAAATTGTCTGTCGTAAGTACTCCAAATATCACTGGAATGCCTGTTTTGATGCTTACTTCAGTTACGCCGTGGGCTACTGCAGCACAAATAAAATCAAAATGCCTTGTTTCACCTTGAATCACACAGCCTAAGGTAATCACAGCATCGTATTTACCCGATTCTGCAAGTAATAAGGCTCCAGCTGTTAATTCAAAGCTACCTGGTACAGGGTAAACATCAATCTTGTCCATCTCAGCACCATTTTTCTTTAATCCATCTATAGCGCCTTCTAAAAGTGGGCCAGTTATGCCTGTGTTCCATTCTGCTACCACAATACCAAAAGTGTATGGTTTTGCGCTAGGTACTTGCATATGACTAAAATCCGATAAATTTTTTCCTGCTGATGACATGAAGTAAATATAAAAAAAATAACCATCGAGTAAGCCCGATGGTTATATAAATCTTATTGGTCTGTATTATTTCGTTGCAGATGCACGAGCGATGTATTTATCAATCTCTTTTGCCTCTGTAGATTCTGAGTATTCTTTCTTAATTCTATCGTATGCTTCAATCGCTTTTGTATTATCATTCGCTAATTCATACGTTTTACCCAATTTCATTAAGAAAATAGGCGTAGTGAATTGATCTTTACTTTTGCTGATTGCTTTTTTGTAGTAATTAGCTGCATCATCTAGCTTGTTTAGCTCTAAGTAAGCATCAGCTATACCGCTGTATGACATCGCCATTAATACTTCATCATTGTTGCTGAAATTCTCTAACGATTCAATTGCTTGCTCGTATTGACCTTTACGTAAGTATGAAAAACCTAAGTAGTAATGAGCCATTGAACCAGCTTTAGTACTTCCGTATTCGTCAGCTATTGCTTCAAATCCTAAAAAGTTACCATCACCGCTAATCGCTTTGTCTAATGAGTCTTGCTCAAAATAACGCTCCGCCATGAACATTTGTCCAGCAGCTTCTTTTTCGCGTGGGCCAATGATTAACATTTGGTACGCAACGTATAATAGAATTAGCGCGATAATAGTACCGCTAATTACTAATAAACTTTTCTTATTCTCAATTACAAAGCTTTCCGCTTTTGAAAATTGTTCTCCGATTGAGTTGTTTTCCTGTTCTACTGACATGTCTTTATTTAATCCTAAGGTTTGCAAAAATACATTTTTCAAGCATACATACAAGTACACACTTAAATTCTAATAAATTTAGTTGATTTAGGTATATTTGAAGCTCAAAATGCATCTTTCAGACTTATCCTTCATAAATTTTAAGAATTACCGCGAGGCTAATTTCGAGTTTTTGCCCGGAGTGAACTGTTTTACAGGACATAACGGAGCCGGGAAAACGAATATTTTAGATGCGATTCACTACTTATGCCTTTGCAAAAGCTTCTTTAACCCCGTCGATTCGCAGTCGATTTTCCACGATGAGCCCTTTTTTGTGATTCAAGGAAATTTTGAAGTGGAGCAAGAATTACAGAATGTTTACTGCGGTTTTAAGAAAAATCACAAGAAACAATTCAAAAGAAACCAAAAAGAATACCAACGTTTAGCCGACCATATCGGAATTTATCCATTAGTGATGATTTCCCCATCCGACCACCAACTTATTTTAGATGGGAGCGAAGAACGTCGAAGATTTATTGATGCTGCCATTTCACAAGTAGATAACCATTATCTCGATGATTTAATTTATTACAATAAAGTTCTTCTGAATAGAAATGCTTTATTGAAAAAGATGAACGAGAATCCTCAATATGATGAAGGTGTATTAGTAGTCTTTAACGAACAACTTGCCGAATATGCCGAAAAAATTTATGCTAAACGCAGACAATTTATCGATGAGTTTATTCCTTTATTTAATGAGCTATACCAAAGTATTTCATCAGGCATGGAAGAGGTTAGTATTAGTTACGAATCTCAATTAAATGATCATGCTATTCTTGAATTATTAAACAAAAATTCCCGCAAGGATATCATTACACAACGTAGTAATTACGGTACACACAAGGATGATTTGGAATTTAAATTAGGAGAGCATCCGCTGAAAAAATTTGGTTCACAAGGTCAGCAAAAATCATACTTAATTGCTCTTAAACTTGCCCATTATTCATACTTACAATTAAAGAAAGGGTATAAGCCTTTGTTATTGCTCGATGATATTTTTGATAAGCTCGATGATCAACGAATAAAAAAATTACTAGCGATGGTGAGTAATGATGCCTTCGGACAAATTTTCATTACCGACACTGATGCAAATCGTGTTGAAAATATTTTTCAAGAAATTGGTGTTGATGTTCGTATTTTCGAAATAGAAAAAGGATCAATTATACAGTCGAGATGAGAAAGAAAAGTAATGAAGTAACGCTGAAAGATGCCATTCAATCTTTAATGGAGCATTACCATATCGACGATAGGTACCGTTTTGAGCAAGTAAAACAACGCTGGGAAGAAATTGTAGGGAAGATGATTGCACAGCGCACCGAAAAAATGAGCATTAAATACAAAACTTTATACTTAACCGTAAACTCTTCTGTCATCCAACAAGAACTGCAGATGATGAAAACGCTTATTATTAAGCGTGTTAATGAGGAAGCAGGGAAGGAAATAATTACTAACGTAATCATTTCTTAATATGTTAATATGTTAATGGGATAATATGTTAATCC
>CAJBVG010000236.1 GCA_903958995.1 uncultured bacterium
GAGGGCTCTACTCACAAAAGTTTCTAACATCGTTCGTCGATGCGGATCACAGAAGCTTTCGGGATTGTGTGCTCGTTTAAAAAATCATTTTTTATTTTCTAGAAGTTTTTGTTATGACTTTGCAGTGAACCTTGCACTACATTGCTTTGATTGGGGTTTTTGTCAGGAACTTGGTGTATTTGGAGGGAGGTGGCAGATGTGGTGTGTTTGAATAATTTGTGCTAATTACAAATGGCTGAATATGGATTTTTTTAATGGCAAAAAATACCTTATATTTATTACTTAATAATTCATAAAAAAATTACAAAAAAAATAGAAACTTATGAAAAAACTAATATTTTCAATAATTGCAATCTTTTGTTTAATAGCATGTTCTAAGGAATCTAGTACAACTAAACCTTCAATTGAAGTATACGGTAAATGGGAAGTATTAAAATATGAAGAATTAATTAATGATACGGTTGATTATTCTTATAGTGGTAAGCAAAATGATTTTATTGAATTTAAAGAAGATAAAAAATATTTTTTATCAATTGACAAATCGTATGATGGCGTATTAGACAGCGGAACATTTGAAATCAATGGGAATAGTTTATTAATCGACTCAACTGATATTTGGGTTTTAACCTCTGAAACATCAACTTTAGCTACATTAGAGCGAAGTAAAATAGTACAATCAAACAAAGAACGTTTTGTATTTTATTTAAGCAAATTACAATAAACAACCTAGATGTTTCCTAAACATTTGTTACAGTTCCCTGCCTGGCGGCAGACAGGCCTGCCTGGCGGCAGACAGGGATTCTGGTCGGGGCCACTTAAATTAATATGTTATTTGTTAATGGGATAATATGTTAATGTCTGCCTCGGCGTTAGACGAGGTGTCAATGTGCTAATGTTAATTTGAACAATTAGCACATTTGAACAATTTGAACAATTATTTACACGAAGTGTTATACTCTATAACTGCCTCGTTTTAAAACGAGGCAGAAGAGGACGAAGTCCTCGTGGTGACAAGCTTGCACTCTCGTGCCTTGAGCCCAGAGGGCTCTACTCACAAAAGTTTCTAACATCGTTCGTCGAAGCGGATCACAGAAGCTTTCGGGATTGTGTGCTCGTTTAAAAAATCATTTTTTATTTTCTTGGGGGTATTGCAGTAGATTGCAATTGACTGTGTTTTTAGGGAACTTGGTGTATTTGGAGGGAGGTTGCAGATGTGGGATGGTGTAGATTGTGAATCGGTCTATTAATAAAAAAAGCATTAACTCAATTGTTAAGTGTACCTTATGGATTGAATTCAAAAAAACAAATGAAAAAATTAGTTACTAAAATTGTAATAATGCTCACATTTGTTTTTACAGGCATTAGCACACAAGCGCAAAATGTAAATATTCCAGATGCTATTTTTAAAGCGGCATTGCTTAGCAATGCAAGTATCAATACCAATTTGGATACAGCAATACAAGTTTCTGAAGCGGCTGCATTTACTGGAGTAATAGAAGTTTCAGAATCAAATATGTCCGATTTGACTGGCATACGAGCATTTACTGCACTTACTGGTTTATCTTGCTCAAGAAATTACTTAACAAGTTTAGATGTATCGGGCTGCACTGCACTTATTGGTTTGGGGTGTTCTGAAAATCAATTAACAAGTTTGAATATATCGGGCTGCACTGCACTTATTGGTTTGGGGTGTAATAGCAATAACTTAACAAGTTTAGATGTATCGGGATTGACCGCACTTACTCGTTTAGATTGTCACAGTAATCACATAACAAGTTTAAATTTATCGGCCTATACTGCACTTACTAATTTGAATTGTTTTAATAATTACATAACAAGTTTAAACGTAACGGCTGATACTGCACTTGGATATTTGAATTGTGCAAGTAATCTTTTAACAAATTTAAATGTATCAAGCAATAATGCTCTTAGTTATTTGAATTGTGCAGGTAATTTTCTAACAAGTTTAAATGTATCGACTAATACTGCTCTTGGCCTTTTGTATTGTCATGCCAATCAATTAACAAGTTTGGATGTTTCATCTAATGCTACACTTAGCGATTTAATTTGCCATAGCAACCAATTGTTAAACTTAAATGTAAGCAATGGCCTAAATAAAAGTATGATTTCTTTTGCTGCTGGCAATAATCCAAACCTAAAATGCATTGAAGTAGATGATGCCTCGTGGAGCGCTATTAATTTGCATTTTTATGTAGATTCTATCGCATCTTTTAGCGAAGATTGCAGCGCACTTGGTATTTTAGATAACATTCAAAGCAATACGCTTTTGGTCTATCCTAACCCAACCAATAACATCATAAACATTGAAGGCTTGAATATAAACGAAAACAATCTAGTTCAAATTTTTGATGTACAAGGAAAATTAGTCATCACAAAAACCATCACTGAAAAAGAAACGATAGATTTATCGGAACTTAACAAAGGTGTTTATGTTATTAAGATTGGCGAAGTTGCACAGAGGATTGTGAAGATGTAACTCAAAATAATAAATTATCAAAGAAGCCACGCCCAAAAAAGGTGTGGCTTTTTTGTTTGCAGTAAACCTTGCTTTGTTAGCGCTCGAAGGTGTGACTTGGGTGTATTCTTGATTTTTTGTAAATTGTTTGCGGAATTAATAGAGCAGACGTAGCAGACTTTTTAATAAAACAAGCAGAAAACCAAACTGAATTAAAAAAATACATCGCAATATCAGAAAAATAGAAATTGCCTAAACACTTGATCCATTAATTCAATACAAAATAACTAATTACAAGTTTTTTAAAATGATAAGTAGAAAAAAACAAAGCATGTGCTTTTTTATTTTAATTTATCAGTAAGTTTATTTAATTGATTTAAACTATGCATAAACATTTCTTAACAGTAGTCTTATTTTTTTTATTACTGAGCAATAAATTGTTAGCGCAAACTCTTCCCCCTATTCAATTAGACCGACCAGATCAAACCGAATGCCCTTTTAATGAGATAATCTGTTAATGGGATAGGATGATATTGCATGTAATTCAATTACCAATGATCAATTACGTTAGCACCACCTCCTATTAAAAAAAGCAAAACCATAATACCCAAAATAAAACCCAAAATGGCAAAAATTCTTATTTTAGTTCTTTTGCTTTTCTCTATTTCTGGGGTTTGCTGTTTCCCTTTTAATAATCGTTTAATTAATTTAATAAGGCCATAAACTAGCAAAAAGGGAACTACAATTAACCAAAATAATATACTAAGGAAATCTATTGCTCCTAATAATGTAAGTATGATTGCAATGATTACAAAAGAAATTATGAACGTTTTAATAAAGCTACTTTTGCTTCTCGGATTCGAATATTTTTTATAGTTGTAGTTATTTATTTTTTTGTTTAAAATGTTTTTGCTTTCATTTTTATGTATTGAAATTGAATTTTCAATCGGTTCATCTAAAATATGTTTTGAAGTCTTCAATAAAAATACTTCCTGTTCTGAACTCGAAGCAAAAAGTTGTTCTTTCTCTTCTACCTGAATGGCTAAAAGTGTTTCAATTGAATCGTTAGATTGGCTTGCTTTTAATTGATTTATACATAAAGAACATTTTCCAAATTTACCACTATGTGATAAGTGCTTTGTATAGTCGCTTTCAGATTTTGTAATAATATTTTTATTTAGCGAACATGATGTAATGCCAAGCAATAGAATCAGAATTAAAAAGCGCATGAACATTAGTAACTTCATATTTACATTTTATATTTTGAAGTAAATAATCCGCAATATAAATTCATTATTATAATATTCCAAAAATAGGTTATTCTGTAATATCTATAAGTGATAGCGCTATGCTATGTTACTAATTATAGTACTATTGCTAGAACATTTTTCTATATATTTCATCTAATGCAACCGCTAGCATTTCATCTTTTTCAGTAACTGTATTATCAGCGTCGTGAGTTGTTAACTTGATGGAAACCTTATTATAAATGTTGGTCCATTCTGGGTGATGGTTTTGATCGGAAATAGTTTTAGCGGCTTCTTGCATAAAATGCATCGCCGATTCGAAATCGGGAAAACTAAATGTTTTTTGTAATACGTTATTTTCATTCACCCAATGCATCATAAAATTATTTTATAATTAAATTTACTCAACCACTTCAATAGCTACTTCATTCCTGCGATTAATTACATCCCATGGCGCATTGTAGCCCATATACATATAGGGACCTATAACGTTTAAATGATTTTTAGAAATAATAGCAGCTAATTTTTTTCTATACTTTTCAATTTTCTTTTCGGATGAAAATCCGCTGTAACGAATTACGGCAAGCACTCTTGCTTGTTCTTCTACAATTTCAACTTTATTGGAATTGGGTTTAGGCAATTCTGTTGTCTTGTATTGTTTGGGCATCATAAAATACATACTAGCGGTGTCGCCCATTTTCATGACTACTGGGGCGGTCATGGCAATTTTTTGATTGCGCTCGTTACCGCCAAAAATGTATCCAGCAATGGTTCTGAACCCATTACTCATTCTTTGATCTTGTGAACTTTGCGAAAGCTGTGTTTGGGCAATAATCATGGTAGGGTATTCCCTAATTTCCATATCGCCATATTTTTTAATTACACGGTATGTAGGCATTTCAATGCCATCGGATTTAAATGCAAACAATGCCATAACTACTAAGGTGAGTAAAAGAGCAATCATTAAATACTTTATCATAAACTAGTAACAATAACAATGCGAAATAGTTTTATTTTACAAAGGGAAAATATTTTTACAATTACTCCCAGCATAATTGTTGAAGTAATATGCTGAAACCCCCTATTGGCTTATTTAGAAGCATTCCCGCAATTCCCTGTTGTAAATGGAAAGTATCTAATTTATTCAGTAAATTTGTGTAAACTGAATTGTGTTGTACTGTATTTAAACAAATGCTCTTGAAAAAATCAACCCTTATAATCGTCGCATTATTGCTTTTTGCTTTTCAATCCAACGCGCAAAACTACTGGTGGAATCAACGTACCGCTTACGAAATTTTTGTGCGAAGCTTTTACGATAGCAACCGCGATGGAAAAGGTGATTTTAATGGATTAAATCAAAAACTCGATTACTTGAACGATGGCAACCCTAATACCAATACCGACTTAGGGATTGGATTAGTTTGGTTAATGCCCATCAATGCTTCGCCTAGTGAACATGGTTATGATGTTACCGACTACAAGAAAGTAAATCCGACGTATGGTACAATGAATGATTTTAAAACCATGCTCGACTCCGCTCATCGTCGTGGTATAAATGTCATCATGGATTTTGTGATTAATCATACTTCTAGTCAACACCCTTGGTTTGTAAAATCTGCAGCCAATGATCCTTTCTATAGAAATTTTTATCGTTGGCAAACGCCTGCTCCTCCTCAAACAGGGCCATGGGGGCAACAAGTTTGGTATCCGAAAAATGGCAGTAATTATTACGCATTATTTTGGAGCGAAATGCCCGATCTGAATTATAATTATCCGCCAGTAAAAGACAGTATTTTTTCGGCTGCAAAATTCTGGTTGAAAGAAGTAGGAGTAGATGGATTTAGATTAGATGCAGTAATGTATTTATATGAAAATGGAAACACCTTAAAAAATGATCCTGCAACCATTTCGTTTTTGAAAGAATTTAATGATAGCTGTGAAGTATGGAAAAAGGAATCACTGCTTATAGGTGAAGTATGGGACTCTCCACAATCCATTGCCCTATACACAGGTAAACTTGATATGTGTTTTGATTTTAATTTAGCAGCTTCCAATATTAATACAGTTACCAATGTCGACCCCACTTATGGTCAACAATTTTTGAACAATGCGCAACTCACCTTAGACACCAATCAATACGGTAACTTTTTAACCAATCATGATCAGAATAGAATTTTCGATGAGTTAGGAAATGATATCAATAAAAATAAATTAGCCGCAAGTTTATACTTAACACAACCCGGCGTCCCTTTTATTTATTATGGCGAGGAAGTAGCGATGAAAGGCTCTAAGCCCGATCAATACATCCGCACACCAATGCAATGGAGTGCTTCTGCTTATGCTGGTTTTACAACAGGTACACCTTGGATAAGAGTGAACACAAACTTTAGCACTTATAATGTTGCCGTAATGCAATCGGATTCTAATTCCTTATGGAATCATTATCGAAAATTAATTCACATTCGTAATGCAGAAACTGTTTTACAAATGGGTTCTGTAAAAAACATTAGTAGCTCAAGTGCTTCCGTACATTCATATCAACGTACTTACGCAAATGAAGATATTCTTGTATTAAATAATATTAGTTCGAGCTACCTTCCGAATGTGCAATTTAGTTTTTCAAAAACTGACGGAAACGCCGGAACCTATGCTGCGTATGACTTGTGGAGCGATAGCGTATTTGTAATCTCGTCTGCAACGAAAATTTATAATGCTCAAGTAAATTTAAAACCTTATCAAACTAGAATTATAAAGCTGCTTCCTTATACAGGAATTTCTGTAGAAGATGAAAGCTCATTAGTGTTATACCCGAACCCAGTACAAGATGAATTAAACATTAACTACGTTACAAAAAGTGGATTTGAAATTCGAATTTATAATTCAATTGGAGAATTAATGTTAAGTGAAAAAGTAAATGCTGATGCATTACATCGTGTTTACTTTCAATTTCCATCAGGATTATATACCATTCAACTTTACACTGAAAAAGGAATTATTAATAGAAAAATTATAAAACTATAATCATGAAAAATCTGATCATACTATTTCTTGCATTAGTATTATTTAGTTCATGTGAAGTGATCTATTACAAAGGTCAGTTCTATAAACCCTTATATTCAAAGTCGTTTACTCAGAAACCCGATAATACTTTTCAAGAGATACGCAAGATTAAACCAATAGATAGTGTAGTAGTTTTAAATACAACTGATACAATTCCTATATTGAAATCCATGAGTATCGATACGCTAAAAGCCAAAATCAATAGACACGAACTAACTTATAATAAACTTACAGTTTACTCGCAACAGCAAGTAGGTATACGAGCAAAGGTGGCCAAGAAAAGTAATGTAATTGGATATGTTCGGGAGGATAAAAACAAAACCTTAATGTATTTGATCTTTGGCTCCTTAATTATTTATTCAATCCTAACCTTGTTTTTAACAATTTTTGCATCCATAATGCTGTTTTATTTTTTATTCGATATCGATAACAACTAATTTTTATCTTTGCCTCACAGACCCTATAGTTTAATGGATAGAATTAGAGATTCCGGTTCTCTGGGTTGAGGTTCGATTCCTCATAGGGTCACATCTTTAATATGTTAATGAGATAATATGTTAATGTGTTAATACGTGTGTTGTGCGACGGTCCCTGAGCGGAGCCGAAGGGCCGAAGGGCCGAAGTGATCGAAGCATGCTAATTGTAGCTTAAGTATACAAACTCGGGGTTTCGTAACAATTGCGAGATATTCCATATTCCAGCAACTATTTCTATTTATTTTAGTCTTTCTAATAAACAATACACTATGAATAATTTTACAAAATCTGTTTTTACGATTGGATTACTATTAATTACTGGTATCGGTTATGCTCAAAATATCCAAAAGTATTCTGTAAATCTAAATGAGGTAAATGAAAATCGTTTAATGGTTTCATTAGAAGTAGCGAGTACTACATACACTTCTTTTAAAGATACAGCCGTATTTCAATTTCCTAAAACAATTCCGGGAACTTATGCAGTATTGGATTATGGTGTTTACATCAATTCATTTACTGCGCTAGATGCTAACAAAAATAATCTGGCAGTAGTAAAATCGGGTGAAAATAATTTTTTAATTATTGGTAAACCGAAATACATTACTTACGAAGTAAAAGATTCTTATCATACAAAAGTTAAGAAAAATAAAATATTTGAACCCGCAGGAACAAACATTCAGAAAGGGAAAAATATTTTAATAAACAACTCCGGTTTCTTCGGAATATTTAAAGGAACAGAAAATTTGCCTATCGAATTAGACATTAAGAAATCTGAAAACTTTTATGCTATTACTTCATTAGCTAACGAAAGCACTGCATCAAAGGTAATTTTCACCGCAAGCAGTTACCATGAATTGGTAGACAACCCGATTATGTTTAGTGAGCCCGATACCACATCATTTATGGTGGCGAATTGCCGAGTAACTATTGGTGTGTATAATGAAAGTGGTAGAAAAATTAGTAAAGATATTTACAAAGAAATTGAAAAGTCAATGAATGCTCTGGCTAATTTTTTTGATAATCAACTACCTGTAAATAATTATTCATTCATCATTTACTTAAGAGATTACACAGAATTTTTACCAACAATAGAAGGTAAAGAAATAGGATTATTCGATATTTTGAAATTAGTAAAAAACCTAAAAGGACAAGGATTCGGCGCATTAGAACACGGAAACTCATCTGTATATTTTCTTCCAGATTTTGGGAATGATATAGCAGTGAAGCAAATGAAAGATGTTTGTACTCATGAGTTCTTACACATCCTCACTCCACTAAACTTACACTCCGAGTGCATTGGGAACTTCAATTACGCAGACCCCAAAATGTCGAAACACCTTTGGTTATATGAAGGCATAACTGAATATTTCGCAGGCTTAGCATTAACTCAAGGAAATGTACAAACACCATGGGATTATTTAAATAAAACATTAGTCGGAAAAATAAAATCAGCCGAAAAATATCCTTTTGCGAAAATGTCGTTTACTGAAATGAGCGAAAATGTTTTTGTAGAGCCTTACAAAGCGCAATACGGACAAGTTTATGAACGAGGTGCTCTATTAGGTGCATTGCTTGATATCGAAATTATTAGTTTAACAAACGGACAAAAAACATTGAAGGATGTTGTGATGACCTTAAGCAAGAACTATGGCAAAAATAAAAACTTCAGTGAAGCGAATTTTATTAGTGAATTTGTAGCAGCATCGCATCCTGGTGTACAAACATTTTTTGATAAATACATTACTGGTAAAGACACATTAGCAATATCTGATATTCTTGCAAAAGCTGGAATTGATTATAAATCAGAGTACAAAGGAATGACTCCTGTTTCTCCATATAAAGATGTGGATTTCAAAAGAATTACACTTGGCAATAAACGTGCTATCAAAAGTGTGAGTAAAAAAGATAAGTGGGGATTTCAAGAAGGTGACTTAGTAGAGTCGTCTGTAGTAAAGAAATATGCATTGACTGAATTCGGGTACTTGCCTGATGGTGAAATTTATAAAGTAGAAGTTGAGCGTAATGGTAAACCAGTAACGCTATCAATTACCAACTCTGTTAAGGAGAATAAAATTCAAAATTACTTGTTCCGTATGAAAACAAGGACTGCTGAGCAAGACAGGACTTTCAATGTTTGGATGAAAATGTAAGGGAATTGTTTATTTTTGCTAATAATCTTCAAGTTTTAGTGTTGAAGTGTATTAGTTCTAATTAATATTTAAATAAACAATATGAATTGTCCAAAATGTAATTCGGATTTAACTTACCCGAATCAGGAGTTAATGGTTTGTACACAGTGTTTTCACGAGTGGACTCCATCTGAAGAAGTAGAAGAAGTGGAAGTTGCAAATTCAAGTGAAATTATACTTGATTCTAATGGTAACGAATTAAAGAATGGCGATTCAGTTATTATTATCAAAGACTTACCTGTTAAAGGCGCACCGAAACCATTAAAAGCTGGAACAAAAGTAAAAAACATTAGACTCACCGACGGCGATCATAACATCTCTTGCAAAATTGATGGCTTTGGTTCGATGGCTTTGAAGTCGGAGTTTGTGAGAAAAGCTTAATCAATGTGCAAATGTGCATCCCGATAGCTATCAGGATGCACATTTTCGCATCTACGCATTTACTAATTGTCCAACTCGTTCTATCGATCTCATCAATTGCTCATGCGATAATGCTGCACTGTCCATTTGGAAAGTAAAACGATCTACACCGCCTAATGCTTCGCTGTGGCGTAATAACTTTTCTGCAACATCATCAACGCCACCAACTACTAATGCACCTCGTGTGCCAGTTTGTGAATCGAAGTGAGAACGTGTCACAGGTGGCCATCCTCTTTCTTTTCCTATTCGTGTAAATGCTTCGGCATAGCCTGGATAAAATTCTTCAATAGCTTTCTCTCTCGTTTCTCCAACATATCCTAGTGAATGTAATCCTACTTTTAATTCGCTTAATGCATAGCCTGCTTTTACGCCTGCTTCTCTGTACAAATCTATTAATGGTCTGAAGCGATGTGTTTCTCCTCCGATAATAGCTACCATCAAGGGTAAACCTAATTTACCTGCACGTATAAATGAAGCTGGTGTCCCACCAACACCTAACCAAATTGGAATGCGATCTTGTAATGGTCGTGGGTAAATGGATATGTCGAGTAAGGGTGCTCTGAATTTTCCGGACCATGTAATTTGTTCTTCATCACGTATGCGCAATAATAAATCTAATTTCTCCGAAAATAATGCATCATAATCGTGTAAGTCGTAACCGAATAATGGAAACGCATCCGTGAATGATCCTCTACCTACTACAATCTCTGCTCTGCCCTTCGATATTAAATCTAAGGTTGCAAATTCCTGAAATACTCTTACTGGATCTGCTGCACTTAATACCGTAACCGCACTGCCTAATTTTATTCTAGAGGTTCTTGCCGCTGCTGCAGCTAATATGACTACCGTTGCCGAATCTAAAAACTCCTGACGATGATGTTCACCAATTCCGAAAAAATCTAAACCCGATTTATCTGCGTGTTCTATTCTATCTATTAATCGTTGTAAGGAAATATCACTTGGCATAATTTTGCCATCATTCCCCATCGCCGAAGCGAAACTGTCTATGCCTATTTCCATTTTTTGAGTTGTAAGTTGTGAATTATGAATTGTGAGTTACACGAACTACTTTACAGCTCCCCCGTTCATAATCGCATTCGTTGGACTAACAAACGCTAAACTACCATCGGCATTTTCTGCCATTAGAATCATTCCTTGAGAGGTAATGCCTTTGATATCACGAGGTGCTAGGTTCACTAGAATACTCACTTGTTGCCCGATGATATTTTCGGGTTCGTAATATTCTGCAATACCCGAAACAACGGTACGTACATCAATACCGGTATCGATTTTAAGTTTCAATAACTTTTTAGTTTTAGCAACTTTCTCTGCTTCCAAAATGGTTCCTACTCGGATATCCATTTTACTAAAATCGTCGAAACTTATATTTTCTTTTGCTGCTTCTGCTACAGAATTTTGCAATTCATTCTCTTTTTTCGAGGCTTCCAATTTTTGTAGTTGTAATTCGATTACATCATCTTCAATTTTATCGAACAATAAACTTGCTGTTCCTAATTGATGTGCATCTGCTAAAATATTTTCGTTACCTGCGTCATTCCAACTGTTCTTGTCTAAGTTCAACATTGTTTTTAATTTTGATGATGAATGTGGTAAGAAAGGCTCCGCTAAAATCGCAAGGTTTGCGGCAATCTGTAATCCAATGTTTAATATCGTTTGAACACGTTGCTCATCTTCTTTAATAACTTTCCAAGGTTCTGTATCTGCTAAGTATTTATTTCCTAAACGAGCTAGGTTCATAAACTCTTGCATTCCTTCTCTAAATCTAAATTGCTCTAGTGAATTTGAAATAGTTGCTGGATATTTTTTCAACTCTTCAATTACTTCTTTATCGTAATCTGTTAATGCTAAACGTGGCATAATCTTACCTGCAAAATATTTATCGCTCAACACTAACACTCTATTAATGAAGTTTCCAAGTATCGCCACTAACTCATTATTATTTCTCGCTTGAAAATCTTTCCAAGTAAAATCATTGTCTTTTGTTTCGGGAGCATTTGCACACAATACATACCTCAAAACATCTTGCTTCTCTGGGAAGTCCAGTAAATACTCGTGTAACCACACGGCCCAATTTCTTGAAGTAGAAATTTTATCACCTTCTAAATTTAAAAATTCATTTGCGGGAACATTATCAGGCAAAATATAATCGCCATGCGCCATTAATATCGCAGGGAAAATTATGCAATGGAAAACGATATTGTCTTTACCGATGAAATGTATTAAACGCGTATCTTCCGACTTCCAATATTTTTCCCAATCAGGAGTTAATTCTTTGGTTGCAGAGATGTAGCCAATGGGTGCATCAAACCAAACGTATAATACTTTTCCTGCTGCATCTTTCAACGGAACTTTAACACCCCAATCTAAATCACGTGTCATTGCTCTCGGTTGTAAGCCTTGGTTAATCCACGATTTGCATTGACCTAAAACATTTGATTTCCATTCATCATGACTATTAATATAACCTTCAATATCATTTTGAAATCTATCTAAAGGAAGAAACCAATTCTTCGTAGTTTTCATTACTGGAACAGAGCCCGATAGTGTTGACTTCGGATTAATAAGGTCTGTAGGATTTAATGTTGATCCACATTTTTCACACTGATCACCGTAAGCACTTTCGTTTCCGCAATTCGGACATGTACCTGTAATGTACCTGTCGGCAAGAAACTGATTTGCTTCTGCATCATAATATTGTTCGGTAGTTTCTTCTTGAAACATTCCCTTATCATATAAATTCGTAAAGAACTCTGAAGCGGTTTCGTGATGTGTTGGCGAAGAAGTTCTAGCATAGATATCAAAAGAAATTCCAAACTCTTTAAAAGAGTCGCCCATCATTTTATGATATTTATCAATTACTTGTTGAGGAGTAATGCCTTCTTTTTTCGCTTTGATGGTAATCGCTACCCCATGTTCATCAGAACCACAGATAAATTTCACGTCCTTCCCTTGAGCGCGTAAATAGCGAACATAGATGTCGGATGGTATATAGCAACCCGCTAAATGTCCGATGTGAACTGGACCATTTGCATAGGGTAAAGCGGCAGTAACTGTAAATCTTTTAAAACTCTTTTCCAAAACTTTATAAATAATGATAATTTGCAAAGATAATGGTTTCTTAACAATGCGCATTCCTACTTACTTGAAAAAAGGCGATACTATCGGTATTTTGAGTACTGCCCGTAAAATGACCGAAGAGCAACTTGCCTTCGCTATAAATTTGATTCAAAGCTGGGGTTTTGAGGTAAAACTAGGCGAAAGCATTGGTGCTGAGGAGCATCAGTTCGCTGGTAACGATGAAATTCGTAGAAAAAACCTGCAGAATTTCATGGATGACCCCTCAATTGATGCGATTTTATGTGCACGAGGTGGGTACGGAACTATGCGAATAATTGATCAACTCGATTTCACAACCTTTCTAGAAAACCCGAAATGGGTATGCGGTTTCTCGGATGTGACGGTTCTGCACGAGCATTTACAGAGTTTAGGTGTAGCTAGTTTACATACTGCAATGCCATCATTGTTCCCATCAATTGAAGACCATGCAACGCTAAATTCAATTAGAGAAGCATTAACTGGAGAAAAACTAACCTATACCTGGGAACCAAATACTCCCTCTATCTTTCCTCAAAACTGCAAAGGCGAAATTGTAGGCGGAAACTTATCATTAATCTATGCTCTACAAGGAAGTGTATCGGATATTAATACCGACGGAAAAATTTTATTCATTGAAGATTTAGATGAATATTTTTATCATATCGACAGAATGATGTGCAGTTTAGATCGTTCTGGCAAATTAAAAAATTTAAAAGCACTATTAGTTGGTGGGATGAATGATATGAAAGATAATTCTATCCCCTTCGGAATGCATACCGAAGAAATTATTTTATACTATACGAGAAAATATGGCTACTCTATTTTCTTCGATTTCCCATGTGGACATATCGAACACAACTATGCGGTGAAATTTGGTATGGACGCGGAGATAATTGTAGAAGGTGATTTGTTGAAGTTTATTCAATAGTAAGTGTCGTTCGTCGAAGCGTCCTCGCTTCGACTTTTTATTCTATTGTCGAA
>CAJBVG010000237.1 GCA_903958995.1 uncultured bacterium
GCCCATTACTAAAACAATTAATAGAACTGCTAATCCAACGAATCCGGCCCACATGTTTACCATCAATGAAGAATCAATAACATACATGATGATCGAATACAAGATCACCACTAAACCACCAATCAATCCCCATTTCAATGAAGTTGACTTAAAGTTCGACACTACAGCAGCGTCATTGTTCATTTGAGAGTTTTCCATACGTTTATTTTTGTATGCAATTTAAAAAAGTTTTTGGGAATATGGCAGTTCCGTGGTAATAGGCATAGATTCCTGCTAAAGTTGCAGCATCATAAGGCTTATTCTCACTATGTTTTAAGTACTCATTAAACTCTGCCTCATCGATGATAAGATTAGCAAAAAAGGTCATTAATGGGTAAAAAACAGGTTTTACATCGTCATCCTCAGGGATCAACTTGTAAACACGAGCAATTTCTGATGTTTCCGCTTCAACTAAGATTTGGTTAGCAATTACTTGCTCGTAAATCTCGTATTCGTCTTGGAACTCATCTTCATCAATTAACAAAAACTCTTTCAAGAAATGGCTTAATTCTGGCTCATCATCTTCTTCTTTACACTCTTTTAGGTATAAAAACAAGTTTAGCAACTCTGTACCACGCTCGATTGTTTCATCTTCAATATTTTCCCATTCGTCAGAGTCGAGGTAATCTTCTTCTAAACGTTGAGCATCTGTACTGAAGAAATGTATAAACAGAATGTCGACTAATACTTCACGAATGGAGTCTGCAAATGGATATTCATCCATTACCTCATCTAATTTCTTTAATTTCAATAAAAAATCTGGTTCTCCTTCAAATGCAGCTAATACTGATTGATGAAGATCTTTAGGATTTACAGAAGCTTGTTGAGATTCTGATAATCCATTCCAACAACCACTAATGATTGCATCGATTGCTTGACTTACTTGTACTTCCATTAGATTGTTGTTAGTTGATTATTATTGATCATCATCTTCACTTTACCTTTTAGTGTTTGACCAAATAGGTTTGAATTTTGAGATTTCGATTTGTTGGATTTTTCATTATACTCCCATGATTCATTTTCATTATAAATACATAGGCAGGCCGTTTGATTCATATCAATCGAACGAGCTTCTAAACCTAAGATTGCTCTTGGCTTAGCGGTTAGACTATCGACGATATCGGCCCAATCTAAATTCTTTGAGGCAATACGAAGAGCTTGAGGTAATAGGGTTTGAAGACTTATCATTCCATATTCTGCCACTTCAAATTCCACTACTTTATGTTCTTTTTCGATGGCAGTATGTGATGATGAAACGGCATCAATAACACCATCTTTTAATCCTTGTCGAAGTGCTTTAATATCTACTGCAGTTCTTAAGGGTGGTCTTAATTTGAAATTAGAGTCGAACCCTTCGAGTACTGTTTCATCATAACATAAGTGATGAATGGAAACATCCGCGGTTACATTTACACCACGCTTTTTAGCGGCTTTGATAAGTTCTACACTTCGTTCAGAACTGATGTTGCTTAAGTGTACTTTTGCTTCTTGGTATTCGGCTAAGAACAAATCTCTAGAAACCATGAGTTCTTCTGCCAAGCTAGGATTCCCTCTCATTCCAAGCAGTGTACTCATTACACCTTCATTTACTTTTGCGTTAGCAGCTATATTTTTATCTTCTGGAAAATCAATTACGAAGGTATCTATTCCTTTAGCGTAAAGCATTGCTCTACTCATTAGTCCGGCATCTTGTATTGATTTATTAGCATCCGAAAATGCTATTGCTCCCGACTTCTTCATGTCGAACATTTCGGTCATGTCCTTGCCATCTCGATTAACACTAAGCGCACCAACACATAAGGCATTCACAAAATGTTTTTCTGTTTTATTGACGATGTACTCTACATCAGATTTGGTTTGTACCGTTGGATTACCTGTTGGGAACAAGAGAACATCTGTGAACCCACCTGCTAGTGCTGTATTCAATGTGCTAATCAAATCATCTCTTTGCTCGAACCCCGGTTCTGTAGCAAAGCAGTTCATATCCACAAACCCAGGTGATACGGAACAAGATTTTAAATCGTAGGCTTTAATCCCATCCCCCTTAATATTTTTAGCAATTTTTTGAATCACTCCATCAACAATTAGTATGTCTACTGTTTGCAAATGCCAAGGCGACTGCTTATCTACAATTTTTAAGGATTTGAGTAGGGCTTTCATTCTAGGAGTATTTAGGTTTTTTTGTTTAACAATCTATCGCCGAAACGTATTAAGAGTATTTCTATTCCTATGAAAAACAGTGCAAAAATAACACATATTTTCCACAATCTATATCCGAAGGCTTCTTCTTTTATTAATCCCGACAAAGAAGCATCGCCAGTATTCCACACTTTGGTATTACTATTTAAAATGGAGGATAAATCTGATTGACTAATAGCAGATAAATCCGATTCTGCTCTGCTAGCATTAAAAGCTATTTTAGCAAGAGTTGTGTTCTCTTGAGTTAATATGTAGGTACCAGCTTCTGAAAGCTGATCATAAATAGCTATTTGATCTAATCCATTGATACTTTTAATTTCCGGAACGATACTAATATCTCCTTTTCGTAATTCATGTTTCACTCGTTCATCGATAAGCAAAGCTGGCAAACTTATGTTTGTATTCATTCCTATGGTATATGATATTGCATCCATTCGATGATGAATAGTAGCCATACGCAATAGTGTAGGAACAATTAGTGCATGTTTAGGAAAATCAGTGAATGATGATTGAAGTGGAAAAGCAAATTGGTAAATGATGCCCGAGTTGTAATTGTACTTATTCAAAACAGATTGACCATTCGATAGGCTCATCAGCACTTCAGGCAATTGAGATGATTTCTCAAACGGGTAGTAACTTAATACATTCGGCAGATCCGCTCGAACATTGTCTTGCTCAAAAAAGATGTTTTCAAATAAATCGTTTGTATGATTTATCTTATCAATGCGTTCGTTTATTTTAAGCGCTGGAAGTATTTTACTTAATCGAAAGTGGGAATTGAATTCGTTTATCTTCAAATTTTCTTTTGTTGATGGAATGCTAACAACTACACATGAATTCTGTAAAGATTTTTCTAGTTCGGTAAATAATCCTGAACTAAATTCATCTACTTCATTAATAAATATTATGCTAGATTCAGACAGATATTTATAATCTATTTGCTGATAATTAAATGATTTAACAGTAAAAAAAGGTTCTGTTTGAAAAACGGATTGTATATAATTTGAAGCGTTAGCCCCTTGAATTACTGCTACCTTTCTATTGGATTCGATATTATAAGCAAAATGGTAGCTATTATCGAAATGCAATGATTGGTCTTTGATGTTTACTTCTCCTTCTTGCCAATTGACTTTTTTATTTTTGAAAATAAAGGTATCAACCACATAAGATTCTGCGGGTATTTTAACATTACCTATTCCTAGAACATTGCCATTGATTTTCACTTCGTAGGCTAATGAACTTATTTCGGATGCTGAATAGTTATGAATTTTGACTAGCAAGTTTTCCTGAGAGTTTGGGAAATGCAAAGGGGAATAAAACCAAACGGAGTCGATGGCTATATTATCATTTCTTTTGTTTTCGAGCATTACCATTTGCCAATCGATACTCGAGTCGTTGTTAAGTTTTGTAGAATTGGTGACAAATGATTTTTGAAAATCGGAGATAACAAAAGCTTTAGCTGAATTTCCCTTGTTACCATTTAATAGGGATTTCTGCCTATTGAATACTTCATTTAGTGATCTAGATTCTGGTCGAATTTTTAATTCAGCTAATGATTTAATGAAGGCTTCCTTTCCTATCCAACGTTGTTGATTTCCCGAAAATTCATTTCCTAGCAATTGAAATTCATCATTGCTTTTAAATGAAGCTACTATTTCTTTTGCTTTCCGTTTCGCTTCGTCGAACAAGGTTCCATTCGCCCCTTGCCTATCCATGCTAAATGAATTATCGACATATATAGAAACATAGTTCTTTCCATAATTAACAATCTGCTTATTTACAGGAATATAGGGCTGAGCAAAGGCTAAGACTAAAAATAATATGGTTAAAATCCGGGCTAATAAAACTAGAAGATGTTTGAGTTTACTGCTTTGGCGTTGTTGTTCTTCTATGGAGTGTAAGAATGCCACATTGGAGAAAAAGATCTTCTTATACCTCCGAAGTTGTATTAAATGGATGATAATGGGTATTGATATAGCCGAAAGTGCGAATAAAAATGCTGGATTTACAAAACTCATTGATTCAAAAATACGCAAGGAAAACGACATTTCGGGGGTTTTATGTTAAGTTTTTAAAGAAATCTCTGAATTAATGAGATTTTTTACGAAATTTAAGCTCATTTAAAATTATTGCCATGTATATTATCCCTGCGATTGATTTGTTGGATAAGAAAGTAGTACGACTAACGGGAGGTCGTTACGATTCGGTTACTGAATATGATGTAAATCTTGAAAGTATCTTATCACAATTAAATTCTAATGGAACCGACTTCGTTCAAATCATAGATTTGAATGGTGCCAAAGGCGATTTTAGCCAACAATCTTACCTCTTCGACATCTTACATAAATCACCACTAAAAATTCAGTATGGAGGTGGAGTTCGCAGCATTGAAAAAGTAAAAGAACTTGTAGCTGCAGGTTTCCATCGAATTATTATTGGTACAAAAGCCATTACCGACGAGGGCTTCTTGAAGGAGTTAAGTCAGGAGTTGTGTGGCAAAGATTCTTGCTCAGACCAGGTTGTTATTGCAGTAGACACCTTAAACGGTGAATTAATGCATAGTGGTTGGGAGAAAGCATCAGAAATTAAGCCTATTGATTTTATTGACAAATGTGTTGGATTAGGTTATTTCCGTTTTATCTGTACAGATATTGGCAATGATGGTAAATTAAATGGCTCGAATGTAGATTTGTATAAAAGCTTCAAATCTCAATTCCCATTTATCAAATTAATTGCACAAGGAGGTATCACTACAATCGATGATATTAAATCATTGAATGTTGCCAATTTAGAATCTATTGTTATTGGTAAAGCGATTTACGAAAACAAAATTACTTTTGAAGATGTTAAAAATTGGAACCTACAAGCATTGGTTAATTTTTAATGGTTAAACTTAACAAAGTGGCTAATTTAGAAGGCCACGAACATCCTATTTACGCCCTCTGTATTTCTCAAAAAGAACACATCTTATTTTCTGCAGGTGGTGAAGGAGCTGTTGTGGAATGGAGTTTAAAAAACATGGCACCGATAAAGGTGATGTTTAAAACACGTGCTACTATCTATAGCTTACATTGCCCGAAATCCTTACCCCTATTAATTTCTGGAGATCGCAACGGTCAACTAAGCATATTCGATTTTGCACAACAGAAACTTGTTTTTCAGAAACAATTAACTGGCAAACCCATTTTCGGAATGCTTAGTATTGGAAATCTTTTGTATTTCATTTCAGAAGATGGGATGCTACGCACATTTGACTTAATTCAATTTAAAATCATAGAAGAACATTTAATCGCAAATGAATCGTTGAGAAGTATTGCTTTTAACGATCATGATCAACTCATTTATATTGGAGCAAAAGATCATCGTATTTATGCTTATTCAATTATTGAAAAAAGAGTAATTCGTTCGGATGAGGAACATACACTTCCTGTTTTCGCCTTAACTTTTAACGAACAATCGCAAGTTTTATATTCTGGTTCAAGAGACGCTCAAATAAAAATTTGGAATGATAAAAAAACCGAAAATATTGCAGCACATCTTTATGCTGTAAATGACTTGCTCCTTATCCCTGATACTAATTTCTTAGTTAGTGCAAGTATGGATAAAAGCATAAAAATTTGGGATACCGATACTAAGCAATTACTAGCGGTTGCTGATGCACAAAGGAATGATGGTCATCAGAAATCGGTTAATGTTTTAGCGTATACTGCTTTTGAAAACTATATTATTTCTGCGGGTGATGATAGGATGATTTTTGTTTGGACTATAGAAGCTGGACGCTAGACAATGCTTTTTTTGAATAGTAGTATTTAAAAAAATAATAAGCTTTTTTTTGAATATTCATATTTTAAAGAACAAAAAGCAAGTCATTTAATCTAATTAATCTAGCTCAATGCGAC
>CAJBVG010000238.1 GCA_903958995.1 uncultured bacterium
AATCAAGATTTAAGTACAAAATCGATTGACTTAGAATACTCAGTTGACTCTGGTACGACTTGGGTTGGTAAAGAAACCGTTTTATTGAAAGATTTAAAAGGAAGATATGACGAGCAATTGCATTCGTTTAGTTTAAAACATACAAAGCAAGATTTCTTATTAATCCCATTATGTGTACGCATTGTACCAACAGCACGTTTACTAAACGACACCATGTTTATGTATGAATCTGTTTGTAAAGATTTATGTGTTGGGTTAGAAAGAGGTAACTATACTATTGGTAAAAATGGAACGGAAGATTTTTCTAATTTCCAACAAGCGGTAGTTGCTTTACTTTGCGGTTTTGATTCTTCGATTGTATTTAAAGTTTCTCCAGGAACTTATAATGAAAGATTTTCAATACCATCTATACGCACCTCTTCTGATACGACTGTAACCTTTGAGTCGATTACCGGTAATGCGAAAGACGTAACTTTAGAATTCACTAATACTTCAGAGCTTGTTGAGCATCATGTTGTACAATTAGATGGATCTAAATATATCAAATTTAGAAATTTAACTTTTGAAAGCAAAGCGAAAGCAAGAGCATCAGGTATTCACATCGCCGATAGTGCAAAATATATAACTATTGAAAATTGTATATTTAATTTCGATTCAACTGCGACTGCAAATACACTGGTAGGAGTATTAGCTTCTGGTAAAATTGCATTTACAGATCCAGCGAATGCAAGTTACAATACAATTAAAAACTGCCAGTTTAATGGTGGTGGTTTTGGCGTTCGATTATTAGGTATTAAAAATAATGCAACATCTGGCCCGAACGAAATCATTCATAATAAATTCAGAAATAATTTCACTGCAGGTATAGATGTGTTCTATACACAGATTGACAGTGTAAGTAATAATGATATTTACATGAGAAGTGGAAATCCGGATAACGTAGGTATTAATATTTATGGAGCCTTAACCGATTTTATTATTTCTGGGAACAAAATTGTAAATGCCCAAAACATCGGAATTGTAATAGATAGTTGCCGTACTATTTCAAGAGGTTTAATAGCTAACAATATGATTGCCGGTGGATTTGTTGGTGATCATCTTAAAAACGATGCAGGCTTATTAATTAAAGGAACAGGTGCATTCCCTGCAAAAGGGGTGAACTCATCAGGATTTATTGATATTATCAATAACTCGGTATTATATGATGGACAAAATGATACTGCCGCAGCATTTTATGTAATGCGTTCGAATAGTTTAAATGTATACAATAACATATTTACCAATTACGGAAATGGTTATGCATTTAGATTTACGCCAGATGCTGAAGGAGTAAATGAATTTAATGATGCTGATGCTAACTTATTGTATACTCGTGGCGCTAACCTTGCAAAATGGAATACAACAGTTTGCCCAACATTAGATATCTTAGGTTTGCAAAATTCAGGTAACTCACCATTCAATGTGAGTAAATCACCTAAAGGGCCAAATGATACAGCTTCATTCGACCCTTTATTTAGATCTACAAAAGACTTGCATATAAACTATTCATATTTAGACGCATCTGGTTCAGCGCATGATATTGTGGTAGATGATATAGACGGGGAAGCTAGAAACCCTAATACTCCAGATATTGGATGTGATGAATTCTTCCCAAGCTTTGATTTGTCGGTTACAGAATTTATTACACCAATTAATAATGCAACATTTAAAAATGAGAATTCGGTAGCGGTTAAAATTAAAAACTTTGGCGCTGATGTATATACTGCAAAAATTAAATATGCATTAGATGGTAAAGTAGTAGACTCTGTTGTGAAAAACTTCGCAACGCCATTCTCGGTTGATTCTACGTTAATTATATTATTCCCTAAGAAATTCTCTACTCGCCAAGCAGGTCCACATAAACTTGCAGCGTATACCGAGATTAAGAAATTGAACCCAAATAATCAATTTGTAAATAACGATTTCAATAATTTTAATGATACTGTAAACATCACAGTAATATCAAAAGATACATCTGATATTGGAGTTTCAAATTTCTTATCACCACTAAATGGATTAACGGTTAAGAATATTACTCCAGTTAG
>CAJBVG010000239.1 GCA_903958995.1 uncultured bacterium
AATCTGAAATAATTTTGAATTAATTTACTGACTATTAATAACTTATTACTGATATTAGTAACTTATTCGCAATCGAACTCAGCATAAGAGTCGCTCGTCTCATAAAGTTTTAACTTCACTAGCTCAATTTGATTCGGAAATTTGTTTTCAATTTCTCTTTTGATATATAGCAGAATATTTTCTACGCTAGGTTCCATTGTCCAAACATGTAAATTAGACATGTTTCGCATATCCGGATGCTGCGCTAGATAGTCTTCAGAAAGAATTAAGCCGTGGTCAAATGGACTGACCACAGCTTCTCTTATAATTCGTTTTAAATCCTTGAAATCTATAATAAAACCAGTATTCGGTAAATATTGGTCTGAATTGTTTTTAGTACCCACCGTAACGTGTAATATGTACGAGTGACCATGAATATTTTTACATAATCCTTCATAACCATGTATGGCATGGGCCAATTCAAACCTGAATATTTTTGTAACTTTTAGCATTTCTTCAATTTAGCGGTAAAGTGTCTAAGCATAGGAGCCTCTTCTGTAATAACTAATCCTTTTATTCCTTTGCGATTATTATACACTTCAATAATGACTTCAGCCACATAATCAATATGACTTTGAGTATAAACTCTTCTAGGAATAGCCAAACGTACAAGCTCCATTTGTGCCGGCACTAATTTACCTACTTCATCGTATTTACCAAACATTAATGAACCAATTTCAACACTTCGTATCCCGCCCTCTTCATATAACGCTCCTGCTAGTGCTTGTCCGGGATATTGATCAACTGGAATATGATCTAAAAAAGCTTTCGCATCTAAATAAACAGCATGTCCACCTGCCGGTTGCATTACAGGAACTCCTGCATCAATTAATTTATTGGTAAGGTATTCTATACTACGAATTCTATATTGTAAATAATGTTCGTCCATTACTTCTTGCAATCCAATAGCAATTGCTTCTAAATCTCTACCCGCTAAACCTCCATAAGTAGGGAATCCTTCAGTTATCACTAATAAATTTCTGCATTTCATGGCAAGGTCGGCGTCGTGTAATGCTAAAAATCCTCCGATGTTTGCAAAGGCATCTTTTTTTGCACTCATAGTACAACCATCAGCATAAGAAAACAATTCCTGTGCAATTTCTTCCACAGTTTTATTTGCATATCCTTCTTCTCTTAGTTTAATGAAATAAGAGTTCTCCGCAAAACGACAAGCATCAATAAACAATGGGATGTTGTAACGATCACATATTTCACGAACCGTTTTTACATTGCCCAAACTAACTGGTTGGCCACCTCCAGAATTATTGGTAACAGTAATTAATACTAATGGAATATTTTCAGCTCCTTTTTCTTCAATAAACTTATTTAAAGCATCTGTATCCATGTTCCCTTTAAAAGGTGCTGGAACAGACGGTTTCTTTCCTTCTTCACATAGTAAGTCCACTCCTTCAGCACCCGAGAACTCAATGTTTGCTCTAGTTGTATCGAATAAGGTATTGCTTACAATGTATTTACCTTTTCCACCAACAATGCTGAATAAGATTTTTTCTGATGCTCTACCTTGATGGGTAGGAATAACCAAGGGCATATGGGTAATATGCTTCACCATTTTCTCGAAATTGAAAAAACTGCTACTTCCAGCATACGATTCATCGCCAATCATAATACCTGCCCATTGAGCACTACTCATCGCGCTAGTACCACTATCGGTCAGCAAATCAATCATAACATCTTTTGCTTTAATCAAAAAGGGGTTATAAAAGGCGTTTTCTAAAATAGCGATTCGGTCTTCTTTAGTATTGAAATATATCGGTTCTACCGATTTAATTTTAAATGGTTCTATGATTGTTTTCATGATGTATTTTTTATTTAAGTATCTATTAATTAGGGTAGTAAAAGATACTTTTATCAAGAAGGACGTCGGATAATGTTGACCCAATTATTCATAATACGAAATAAAAAAAATATTTCTAGACTAAATATGACATAAATCAGTTTGAATTCGACAAAAAATCGCTTACTTCGTGGTTAATCATTATGGAACAAAAACATCCTTTTCATATCCCTGTAATGGGAATTGCCTTTACACTCGACTCTCCAATTAAAGTTGCACGTTTTGGCATTAACTCTGTTATATCAATTGTAGAAGATAGAATTATCGAAACAATGCGTAGTTATTACTACCCATTTATCAATAAGGAATACATTCCAATTAGCGAAAAGGAAAAGGATTACCGTGCTAAACGTATTGCTGATTACTTGAATTTGGTGAATTTCATCGTTAAGATGCAAATCGATAAAATGAAGCAATCTGCCTTCGAAAAAGGCTCTGAAATTGTAAAATACTTCGAAATGCTTCCAAATGAGCATCCTGCAAAGGAATTGTTCTATTACATGATGAAGCTGGAAGACCCTAATGAGAAACGTAGAATTGAACAACTTCTTCGTGACCAAATTACTCCAGGAAGCATTGATGTAAACATCATGACTAAAGTGGATAGAGACAATAGAGAAACTAATGGCGACCTAATCGAAGATGGATCTGATGCTGTTGCTGCTTTACGTGGCTATGCTGAGTCTAATTTAGATTATTCGGCAATCGTATTCTCTGCAGGATTAAATCCTCGTTTATACAATTACTTAGAGAAATGTAAATCGTTTGATATTGATGAACACGGGAATTTCAAAAAACGTATCATCATCAAAGTAAGTGATTACCGTTCGGCATTAATACAAGGAAAGTACTTAGCTAAAAAAGGATTTTGGGTAAGTGAGTTTCGTGTAGAATCTGGATTGAATTGTGGTGGACACGCATTCGCAACGGATGGTTTTTTAATGGGTCCAATTCTCGAAGAGTTCAAAGAAAAGAAAGAAGAATTAAAAACAAGCTTGTTCGAATTGTATAATAAATACAATACCGAGAACAACAAAAACACATATAGTGATTGCCCTGAAGTTAGAATTACTGCACAAGGTGGTATTGGTACGAATGAGGAAGATCAATTATTAAAAAAATATTACGAAATCGAAAGCACTGGCTGGGGAACCCCATTCCTATTGGTTCCTGAAGCTACTACTGTTGATGCTGATGTCATAACTTTATTAAGTAAAGCAACTAAAGATGATATAAAGCTTAGCAATAATTCTCCTTTAGGTGTTCGTTTTCATTACTTAAAAGGATCGAGTTCTGAATTAGAAAAACTTGCTCGTATTGCTAAAGGGAATCCAGGTAGTCCTTGTCCGGAGAAACACTTAGCCATGAATACTGAGTTTGGTGCTGATCCCATTTGTACTGCTTCACAAAAATATCAGAAGCTAAAAATTGCTCAATTAGAGGAAATGGATTTATGTCCAGAGCAACATCAAAAACAATTGGATGCCATTCTCGAAAAAGAATGCTTATGTATCGGATTAAGTACTTCGGCAGCAAATAACTACGATGTCCCATTCTTAAAAAAATATAAAGCGGTTACGATTTGCCCTGGCCCAAATATTCAATACTTTACCGAAGTAGTTTCACTTTCTAAAATGATCGATCATATTTACGGCCGTACAAACATTATGCACCACCCTAATCGTCCGCATATGTTCATTAACGAGCTTAATTTATACATCGACTACTTAAAAGAACAAATTGCCGCAGCAATAGATATCGATTTAAACCCAAAGCGTAAAAAACAATTGGATGAATTCGAAAAAAATCTTATTGATGGTATAAACTATTATCGTACTAAAATCAATACGATTTTTAGCAAAAATCTCTCATTTTCAGCAGATTTAGATTTTGCAGAAGATGAATTAAGAAATGTTAAAAGTTTAGCCTTGTAGATACTTTGGATTTAGAGTAAATTACATCGAAGTAATTTCTGTTTGTCCATGTTAAAAAAGTGTCTATTAGCGTTTGTTTTATCTCTTTTTGCAATAATTAGTCATGCACAGTTAAGCAAGTACGTCAATCCTATGATTGGCACTGGCGGACACGGGCATACTTTCCCCGGAGCTACTACCCCATTCGGTATGGTGCAATTAAGTCCTGATACACGCATCGACGGTTCATGGGATGGTTGCAGTGGTTACCACGATAGCGACAGCATTATTTACGGATTTTCACACACGCATTTAAGTGGAACAGGCTGCGGTGATTATGGTGATATTGCTTTTATGCCTGGTTATGTATCATCGGACATTCTAACAGAAACAGAAATCAAATCTCGCCCAACGAATCTTACTTCTGAGTTTAACCACATCAATGAAAAAGCAAAAGCGGGTTATTATAAAGTTAATTTATCAGACCTAAATGTAGAGCTTACAGCCACTACTCATGCAGGCATACAACGCTATACTTTTATTAAAGATGGTATTGCTTGTATTCAATTAAAATTAGAACATCGCGATAAACTTACTGCTGGTAAAATCGAAAAAATCAACTCCACCACTTACCAAGGTTACCGTAGATCAAAATCATGGGCAGAAGACCAGTTGGTATATTATTCATTCGAAGTTTCAAAAGAAAGTTTCTTGCAAAGTGCCTACAAAACAGGTACAAGTGACGAGGCCTTATTTCTTTACTTCCACGTTAAAAAAGGCGAGCAAATACTAGTAAAAACAGGCCTCTCAAGTGTTGATGAAAAAGGAGCTGCATTAAATTTAAAAACAGAAATACCAGCCTGGGATTTCGATAAAGTACGTAATGATGCTACAGCAATGTGGGAGAAAGAGCTTTCGAAAATTGAAGTAATTGACTCTAACGTTAACAATAAAATAAAATTCTATACTGCACTCTACCATTGCATGATTCACCCGAATCAATTGAGTGATGTAGATGGCAAATACAGAGGTCGTGATCAAAAAGTACATCAAGCAGATGGAAAATATTACACCTTGTACTCTTTATGGGATACACATCGTGCATTGCTTCCCTTGTTAAATATTATTGATAAAGAACGAAGTAAAGATTTCATTAAAAGTTTCCAAGCACAATTTGAACAAAGCGGACGATTACCCATGTGGGAGTTGTGGAATAACGAAACCAATTGCATGATTGGCTTCCATTCGGTAAGTGTAATTTTAGATGCTTATGTAAAAGGTGTTATTGATAAGGCATTATTGGAGAAGCTATATCCTGCAGTACTTGCAGAGGCAAATAGCAACCGTTTTGGCTTAGATAAATTTAGAAAAAAGGGTTACTTAGATGTGGAAGACGAAAGCGAAAGCGTAAGTAAAACTTTAGAATATGCGTATGACATGTGGTGCGTTTCTGAAATTGGAAAAATACTTAACAAGACAGATTTAATTGACTTTGCTAAATATAATGATGCATGGAAAAATGTTTATGATGTAAATTCTGGTTACATGCGACCACGTAAAAATGGCGATTGGCTAAAGCCATTTAATCCTTATGAAGTCAATAATCATTACACTGAAGCGAATGCTTGGCAGTACTCCTTTTTCATCCCACACAGAAATGATTTGAAGCAAAATGTTTTGCCATTATTTCAAGCAGATACTAAAACTGCAGGTAGAGAACAATCAGACATAACAGGCTTAGTGGGTCAATATGCACATGGCAATGAACCAAGTCACAACTATGCCTATCTACTCCCATTAAAAGAACGCCAGTTTTACATCAAAAAAATAATAAATGAATTGTATGGTGTAGGTAGAGATGGATTATGTGGTAATGATGATTGCGGACAAATGAGTGCTTGGTTTGTGTTTAGTGCAATGGGCTTCTATCCTACTTGCCCTGGCAGAAACGATTACGATTTTGGTGTGCCATTGTTTAACAAAGTAATCATTAATACTGGTAACACATATAAGTTTTCTATTAGCAGCAAAAACACTAATACTATAACATACCCATCCGTTTCTAGAGTACAAACGGGGACTCCTTTCGGGGAACCTGCCACTGGACGTGAAGTACTATCTCATCATGAAATTACGAATGGACAAACCATGTATTTTAGTGATGTAAAAGATGTTGTTGCGGTAAATAATAGAGTATTCACGAAGGAAAGCAACCACTTAGTAGCGCCTGTTATCGCAGCCGATAGACAAGTGTTTCATGATTTCAATAAAATAGAATTGAGTTTACCGAATGTAAAATCTGATACCTGCATAGAACTTTATTATAGTATAGATTCAGCAACTTATAAATATGCAAAGCCATATAAAAATGCTTTCTTTTTAATGAACAGTACTAAAGTTTATGCTTTTGCAAAACAAGGGAAATATGTGAGTACCATTTCAGAAGCATCATTCTATAAAATGCCAAATCAGTGGTCGGTACAATTGCGAAGTATGTACAATAAGCAATACTCGGCAGGTGGACCCGAAGGCTTAATAGATGGGCTTCGTGGTGATGTTGATTGGAAAAAAGGGAGATGGCAAGGATATCAGTCACAAGATTTTGAAGTGAATATTGATCTAGTTCGTGCTCAGGATATAAAAGAAGTTAGTTTAGGTTGCTTGCAAGATACTCGTTCGTGGATTTTAATGCCAACCAAAGTAGAAATTTACACCTCTAATGATGGCGATGTTTTTCAATTAGCAGGCATTTGTAAGAATACTGTTCAGGATAATGATTATGCTGTTCAAGTAAAAGATTTCAAGACTAAATTCGAACCCATAAAAGCGAGGTATATTAAAGTTAAAGCAACCAATTATGGAATGCTACCTCCTTGGCACCAGGGTGCTGGTGGAGATGCTTTTATTTTTGTGGATGAAATAAAAGTGAAGTAATGAAAAAAGTAGTTTTTGTATTGGTTTTACTTTTTTCATTCATCACCGTACAAGCTCAAAATTTTGATATTAATTTACTGAAATCCATTAACCAAAATCGAAATAAAAATTTAGACCCCACTTTTGAGTTCATCAGTAAAAGTGTGACACCGATTAACATTGGCGCACCTGTACTACTCTATGGAATTGGA
>CAJBVG010000240.1 GCA_903958995.1 uncultured bacterium
AGCTTTCATGTCTTCTGGGTACGGATGCCTGAATTTCCAAGTGTTATAGTAAATGTGCATCGTAGAATCAAAGAGCGCTGTACCTAAGTATTGCTCTAAGTAACGTAATGCTAAAGCTGTTTTTGTGTAAGCAATGGTTCCATAATTTATTGGAGTGAATTGTTCTGCATGTGTATTCAGCGCTTGTGCTTTTCCGCAGGATGCTGTGTACTCATAGAGAAGATACGATTCATAATCATTCGGAAAATAATTTAAGCCAAAGATTTTAGAAAGTGCATTCTGACTTTTCGTTGGAATCATTTTTCCATCAGAATATTTTCTACGCATGTATCTAGTTTCATAAAAAGAATTCACGCCTTCATCCATCCAAGGATGTACACGTTCATTACTTCCTAAGATTCCATAAAACCAATTATGTCCAACTTCATGTGCAATAACTCGATCAAGTGTTTTTGCACTACCAACCTCTCCAATCACTGTAATCATTGGGTATTCCATGCCACCACCAGCACTTAGAGCACCATCAACAGCGGTGCAATAGTTATAAGGGTAATCGCCATTCCATAATGAATAATAATAAACCGCATCATTAATATAACTCGATGCATCTTTCCAATATTTTGCATACTTGTTCGTAAACATCACGTAAGTTTTCACCTTACGTTTTGATTGTGGCAATTCCACTTCCGAAGTAAGTACATGAAAACGTTTGTCGGCAAACCATGCAAAATCATGCACGTTATTTTGTTTGTAATGTAATGTTTTAAGAATCTTGGATGATGGAGGGAAAGTATCTTTTGATGAATACTCTTTCATTAATGATGTAGCTGTTGATAGACTATCTAAAAATTGCACCTCGCTTTGATTTTGTAATTCACCTGTTGCACCCACCACATAGTTTTGTGGCAATGTAATGTGTACATCGTATGTCGCATACTCTGCATAAAACTCACCTTGATCTAAATACGGAATAGGATGCCATCCTTTCTGATCAAATACTGCAGGCTTTGGGTACCATTGCGAAATCTGATACGATTGCTCCACATGCCCAATTCTAGAAAAAGTATAAGGTAGTTTTACTCGAAATGGTGTGGTAATAATAATGGAATCTTTTGGTTGTAAACTTGTTGGTAAAATCAGTTTAATAATATCTGGAAATTCCTCGTTTGATATCACTTGCACTGGGAAGCCATTCACTAAGAACTGTAGAGAATCCATGTAACCTCGTTCCGAATTTTTCGAATACTCAAACTTGGTATTTTTATCTTCTAGCTTTTGTTTTGCAAACGATGATTTATTGTTTTTAAAAGCATTCGGCCATACATGCATCCATATCTCCGATAACTGTTGTTCCGACTCATTATGATAAACTATACGGATGTCTCCATTCAAGAAATGGATGTCGTCATTTAATTTGACATTTATTTGATAGTTTATTCGTTGCTGCCATGTATTTTGGGCATATGTTTTGACGTTACTACTGAAAAGCAAAAGGCAGAAGAGTAGAACAGTTAACGCAATTGATTTTCTATAAAACATAATAATCTATTTATCAGTTATTTAATATAGTTATTGGACCTTGTGGAAAAACAAAAATGTGATTAAGAACGGAAATATCCGAAATTAATCAGAAGAAATGATGACAAAAAGGCTTCTTTTTTATGAAGCGAGCTTGATTTGATTTTCTATCGTGTTCTTTTTTAGATAGATTTTAAATTATGGACGAAGAATTTGAATTTAATGATGCAGAGGAACTGCGTTTTTCTGTAGAGCGATATGAGGAGATGATCCGAAACAAGGATCAATATTTTTTTGATGCACAAGCATTCGAAGGTATCATCGATTATTTTATTGAAAAGAACGACCCTATTAAAGCACTTCAAGTAGTAGAATATGCGGTGAATCAACACCCATATGCTTCAGTGTTTTTAATCAGACAAGCACAATTATACGTTGTTACCAATCGCGCACATGATGCATTAGCCATCTTAGACCGCGCTGCTACATTGGAATCAAGCAACCCAGATATTTTTATTATTCGTGGAAGTATTTTTGAAAAGTTTGAATTATTTGATCAAGCTATTGAGCAATATAATTTAGCTATTGAGTTTGCTGAAGATGTAGATGAAATACATTTACACATTGCCTATGCATTCGAAAACTTAGGGCAATATGATCAAGCCATCACACATTTAAAATTAGCACTCGAAGTGAATCCACAAAACATGGATGCATTATATGAGATTGCTTTTTGTTTTGATATTTTAGATAAGCCTGAAGATAGCATTAACTTCTACCTTCAATTCATAGAAAACGATCCGTATTCTTTTGCTGCATGGTATAATTTAGGTAATGCCTACACGAAAGCAGAACTATACGAGAAGTCAATAGATGCTTACGATTACGCCATCATCATTAACGAAGCATTTGCTTCTGCATACTTTAATAAAGGTAATGCACTTGCTAATTTAGAACGTTATGCTGATGCGATAGAAGTGTATAAACAAACCATGGAATACGAGCAACCTAGCGCCGAAACATTTTGCAGTATTGGCGAATGTTATGAGAAGCTAGAGCTTATGGATGAGTCGAGATCGTATTATAAAAAAGCAGTAAAGATAGATGCCAATTTAGCGGATGCTTGGTTTGGTATTGGTGTTACGCTTGATTATGAAGAGCGTTGGTACGAATCATTACATTTCTATAATAAAGCAATTAGTTTAGATGCAACTGTTTCTGATTACTGGTTTGCTTTAGCAGACTCACATTATAAATTAGGGCACTTTAAACAAGCAGAAGAAGCTTATGAAAAAGTGATTGAAATTACCGAGAACGATATTGAAGTATGGTTGGATTACTCCGCTATATTATACGAACAAGGGAAACTACAAGAAGCCATCGATATTATCATTGAAGCGATTCGTGCAAACCCCGAAGCTGCTGAATTGCACTACCGAATGGTAGCGTACTTATTTAGCCGTGGACATTACCAGGAAGCGATTCAATATTTGGAGGTTGGACTAAGTATTAGTCCGGAAAAACATGAGGTTCTTTTTGAATATTTGCCTCAATTACAAACTAACTTATCAATACAGCAAATTATACAGCGGTATTTAATTTAATTTCCACTAATTTGCACTGTTTATAATAATCATTATGCATTACCATTTATCACAAATCCCCGAACGTACAGCAAAACCAAGATCAAATGGCATGACCATGGTCATGGACAAAGGTTTAAGTACAAGAGAAGTAGAGAACTTCATTGAAGTTGCTGGTCCTTATGTTGACATTGTAAAACTAGGTTGGTCAACCTCATTTGTCACGCCTGTTTTAGATCGAAAGTTAGCCATCTATAGAGAAGCTGGTATCCCTGTTTATTTTGGAGGCACATTATTCGAAGCGTTTATAATTCGCGATCAATACGAAGATTACAAAAGAGTATTGGATAAATACAAAATGGAATGGGCTGAAATTTCAGATGGATCAATCATCTTAGACCATTCAAAAAAATGTGAATTAATCCGCGATTTAAAACAACATGTAAAAGTTGTTTCAGAAGTTGGTTCAAAAGATGCAGCTAATATTATGGCGCCATACCAATGGATAGAATTGATGACTGCTGAATTAGAAGCAGGTTCTCAATATGTAATTGCTGAAGCACGTGAAAGCGGAAACATTGGTATCTACAGAGATTCAGGAGAAGTTCGTCAAGGTTTAGTTCAAGAATTATTAACGAAAATTCCATCTGAAAAAATTCTTTGGGAAGCTCCACAAAAAGCACAACAAACTTGGTTCATCAAATTAATTGGAGCTAATGTAAATTTAGGAAACATTCCACCAAACGAATTAATTCCTTTAGAAACTTTACGATTAGGTTTGAGAAGTGATACGTTTCATCATTTTCTAGATAAATAAGTATTGAGATGTTAGTATTGAGAAAGTATTATTGAGATTTGAGACATGAGATATGGGACATGAGAATTTTACTCATCTCTCATATCTTTTAGTATTACCTTACAAGTTTTTTCAATCTCTAAAAATACAGGTTCAAATAATACATCATTAAACCAAGGGTCAGTCACTCCTCGATTCATTCCTGGATCTAGTCTGTTTAAAAACAATTCCACTTTCAGTATATCATTTTCATCACGAGCAAGTTTTATGATGTCTTGATAATTCTGACTGTCCATTGCAAAAATATAGTCAAACTCATCGAAGTCATTTACTGAAAACTGCCTAGCTTTTAGAATACTTAAATCTACATTGTATTTTTGGGCTATACGTTGAGCCCTTATATCTGGAGCTTCTCCAATATGGTAATTTGATGTACCTGCTGAATCGATAACCCAATTCAAATTAGCGTCTTGAGCTAATTTTCGCATTACTCCATCGGCTATTGGAGATCTGCATATATTCCCTAAACAGACAAATAGTAATTTCATTAAGCTAAAATATCAAATTATATAAAAAATCTCCTATCTCTTATCTCCTATCTCAATAGTTATTTACTATTTTTGGAACATGTCTAAACCAAGCATCCCTAAAGGCACACGCGATTTTTCACCGGAGGTGGTGACCAAGCGTACTTTTATTTTTGATACCATTCGTTCGGTATTTAAGAAATATGGTTATCAGCCTATCGAAACGCCTACTATGGAGAACTTATCAACCTTAACAGGTAAGTATGGCGACGAAGGTGACCAATTGATTTTTAAAGTGCTCAACTCAGGTGATTATTTATCAAATGTTTCTGATGATAAATTAGCCACTAAAAATTCAAAAAGCATTACTTCTGATATTTCTGAAAAAGCATTGCGTTACGATTTAACAGTTCCCTTTGCTCGTTACGTAGTGATGCACCAAAATGAAATTTCATTTCCCTTTAAACGTTACCAAATTCAACCGGTGTGGAGAGCAGATCGTCCGCAGAAAGGAAGATACAGAGAATTCTACCAGTGCGATGCCGATGTAGTAGGATCGGAGTCATTATTAAACGAAGCTGAATTTGTATTAATCTATGATGAAGCTTTAAGTTTATTAGGCTTAAAAGATTTCGAAATTAGAATTAACAATAGAAAAATATTAGCAGGAATTGCAGAGATAGTTAGGAAGCCTGAATTGTTAATCGACATGACGGTTGCTATTGATAAGCTAGATAAAATTGGCTTTGAAGGGGTAACTAAAGAATTATTAGAAAAAGGATTTACGGAAAATGATATAAACACATTATCTCCAATTATCAATTTATCAGGTTCGAATGAAGATAAATTAAAAACCCTTTCTACTATTTTATCTTCATCAAACATCGGACTAAAAGGAATTGAAGAGCTGCAAGAAGTATTTAATTATTTCAACACATTCCATTTAAAAAATGGAAAATTATTACTCGATATTACTTTAGCGCGTGGTTTGAATTATTACACTGGTGCTATTTTCGAAGTTAAAACGAATGAAGTAGACATGGGTAGTATCGGTGGTGGTGGAAGATATGATGATCTTACAGGAATGTTTGGTTTGAAGAATCTTACCGGTGTAGGAGTTTCGTTTGGAGCCGATCGTATTTATGATGTGATGGAAGAACTAAAATTATTTCCAGAAAATACATTAGCGACATCCAAAGTATTAATTACACATTTTGATGAAAAAGCATTTCAATATGCATTACCTATCATACAAAAATTAAGAGATGCCAATATCTCTTCGGAGCTTTATCCGAACATTACTAAAATGCAAAAGCAAATGAAATATGCTAACGATAAAGGCGTGCCATTTGTTATTGTAATTGGTGATGAGGAAATGAGTACTGGTTTGCTAGCATTTAAAAATATGCATACCGGAGAACAACAAAAATTATCTATTGATCAAATTATACATCAGCTATAAATGACTCAACATACTATAAGCACAGCGCATTTATCTATTGAAAGAATTCAAGAAATAATTTCAAACCAATTAACACTTTCACTTTCTGATGAAGCGACAGAGAAAATAATTCGTTGTCGAGAATACATCGACAATAGAATGGCTGCAAGTACAGATCCTGTATACGGAATAAATACAGGCTTCGGTTCTTTATGTGATGTAAAGATTAACAATGCTGATTTAGAACAGCTACAAAAAAACTTAGTGATGTCGCATGCTTGCGGAACAGGTGAAGAAGTTCCACATAGCATTATCAAAATAATGTTATTGCTGAAAGTGCAATCATTATCATACGGACATTCTGGAGTGCAATTACAAACCGTACAACGTTTAATCGATTTTTATAATAATGATATATTCCCAGTAATCTACACCAAAGGATCTTTAGGTGCTTCGGGTGATTTATCTCCATTGGCACATTTATGTTTGCCCTTAATTGGAATGGGGGAAGTAGATTATAAAGGCAAACGAATTTCAGGTGCAGAGCTATTAAAGAAATTGAGTTGGGAAGAAATTCATTTACAATCAAAAGAAGGATTAGCATTATTGAATGGTACTCAATTCATGAGTGCGTATGCAGTATATTGCTTAATACAATCAAAAAGAATCTCAGCACAATCAGATTTTATTGCAGCTATTTCTCTAGATGCATTCGATGGTCGTCTCGATGCATTCAACGAGTTGATTCATATTGTTCGTCCGCATACAGGGCAGCTAACTACTGCGAAACATATGTTAGAGCATTTAGAAGGAAGTGAAATTGCAAAGCAGAAAAAAGTACAAGTTCAAGATCCATATTCATTCCGTTGTATTCCTCAAGTTCACGGTGCAAGTAAAGATACTATTAGTCATGTACGCCATGTGGTAACAACAGAAATCAATTCTGTTACTGATAATCCCAATGTTTTTCCTGATGAAGATTTAATTATTTCAGGTGGAAATTTTCATGGACAACCTTTAGCATTAGTGATGGATTTCTTAGCCATTGCATTAGCGGAGCTTGCTAATATTTCTGAACGTAGAACATACCAATTAATTTCTGGTCAACGTGGATTGCCAGCTTTCTTAGTCGAGAATCCAGGATTGAATTCAGGATTTATGATACCACAATACACCGCTGCATCTATCGTAAGTGAGAACAAGCAATTGTGTACACCAGCATCTGTAGATTCAATAGTTTCATCGAACGGACAAGAAGATCATGTAAGTATGGGCGCAAATGCTGCTACGAAATTATTGAGAGTAGTAGAAAATGTTGATCGTGTTTTCGCTATTGAATTAATGAATGCCGCACAAGCATTAGAATTCAGACGACCATTAAGATCATCCCCATCAATCGAAAAGTATATTTCAGAATACAGAAAAGTAGTAAGTCGTAACACAGAAGATAGATACCTTTCAGCAGATATTCAGAATTCTTTAGAATTTATTAGAGCTTAAAAATAGGTATCGGGTATCGAGAAATAAGTTCGTCGAAGCGTCCTCGCTTCGACAATAATAAAAAACGTCGGAGTGAGGACACTCCGACGAACAATCTTTCTTCATACTCGATACCCACTACTTGATACTCACAGGAAGCGTAACCTCCACATCCGTTTCCCCTCTTGTAGGATCTCCATTTTTAATTCCAGGTTGGTGCTTTAATGTTACTTTCAAAGTTGTATTTGCAACTGCTGAAGTAGTCCAAGAGCTTAGTAATCCCAATGGTAATGCAGGATTATTAGTATCGAAATCATTGATGGTAATTTGAAGTGAAGTACTCGGTGTTTCGTAAATCACTAAATGATCTTTAGATTCTGCAAGTACTTCATTAGAAATGGTATCGATTGGATTTTTACTTTCATCTAAAAAGAGTAAAGTAACGGAATAGATTTTCCCTGTGTCTAATTTAATGGTATCAATAACCGGAGCATTTCCACCTAATCCATCTACATCTCTATAACTAAAAATGTGTTCAACATATGGGCTATCTGTATCTACAATTCTAAATTGTACGGTTGTGATTAATTCACCTTCATTAATATCCGAAGGTTTTGTTACATCATTATTGTCTTTCTTACAACTAGTAAGTATGGTGCTAATCGCCACAATTAACATTAGATATACTAACGATTTTCTATTTTCTATTTTCATAATTCAAAAATTTACAATTTACAATTTACAATTTACAACTTAAAAGTGGTACTTAAACCTCAACACCACCGACCTTCCTGGCTCATCGGTAAAATATCGAAATGCATTCATGTACTCACGGTAGGTTGTGTTTAAAATATTATTGATGCTCATTCCAAATTCATAATGTTGCTTGCCAATATGAATGCTAGTTCCTGCATCAGCATTGAGCAGGAAGTATGCATTTGGTGCTTCTTTATAATCTGAATTAGCTTCTACACGCGTTTGTTTTGCCACATACAATACATGCAAATCTACACTGCTTTCTTTAAAGTGTTTTGTTTCTTTAAATTCATACTTCAAACCGTTTTCAAAACGATCAGATGGAATGTAAGGCAAATAAGTATTATCATTAGTATTGTATGCGCGAACAATATTTATTTTGTGTGTAGATTTTAAATGTTCGGTGATTTCATAATGTAACCAAGCATCCATACCAGTAAAATAGGCATCCCTTTGTTCATATTGAAAACTTGGGAAAGCCCCTCGGATGCTTAATGTAGCAGGGAATGTAGGTTTCAAGAAAATATAACCATCCATTTGCTTGTAGTAAAAATCCAAGTGACCCGATATGCGTTTAAAGTTTTGTAATTCAATACCGGTTATAATGGCTTTTGCTTTTTCAGGTTTCATGTTTTCGTTCGAGTAAATGAATTTTCCTTCACCATGATGTAAGCCACTACCATATAATTCATTTACACTTGGAGCTCTGAATGCAGTACCAACATTTAGATGATATGATAACTTTTTATTAATATCCCAATCAAAGCCCGTATTGAAACTTAAGTTCGTGAACGTACGCTCCGGTGAATATAATACTGAATTCGATTTCCATTGATAAATTTTTAGGTATTCATAATCATATCGAACTCCAAAATCGAACATGATTTTTTCTAATTTATATTGATGAATAGAATACAGTGCATAGTTATTATTAATAAAATTTGGAATGAATGCACGGCCTTCATAAGTGTTCACCTGCTGAATGGAATTGAACCCTATACTGCTTGTTAGTTTATCAGTAAAGGAATGCTGATAAGTTGCGTCAGTAGTATAGGTAGTGATTTCATAATGCAATTCAGGTTTGTTTAGAGCAGCTAATGAATCATTCAATGGTAAATCTTTATCAAATTCATCTCTTAAATTGTATTGGCGAGCAAGCACTAAACTTAATTTAGATTTTTCATTGAATACATAATCTGATTTAGATTTGAATAATTCATGTTCAACATGTTGTTTAGGGCGATCAATCTTATAATCAAATCCAGAAGTATAAAAAGGAGTAGAAGCATTAAATGCTTTTTCTAAATCAGTTAGATTTCCAATATGTGCACCTTTAAAAACACCAATATCTGTATTGAATTGAGAGTAAAATAATTCAGTTTTGAATTTCTTCGAAGCATATTGAGTAGCCCAAGAAAAGTTCTTCTCTTCGAAACCACTATTTGCCAAGTAATAATCGGGAGTCTTAATATTTCCTGCTTTTTTGAAGGTTCCTTGTACTCTCCAACTCAATGGTATCTTTTTTAATTTACCTTCTAATATTCCAGAGCCCACACCTTGTTTGCCATTACTTATTCCTACTAAATTTAATTCTCCGTGAATTCCAGAACTGTCTGTTAATGGATTTGGTTCTACGAGAATTACTCCACCGATAGCATCTGATCCATATTTAATACTTCCAGCACCCTTAATCACTGTTAACTTATTAGCAATAAATGCATCAATTTCTGGAGCGTGTTCTGCCCCCCACTGTTGACCTTCTTGACGAATACCATTATTGATAATCAAGATACGATTGCTGTGCATACCTTGAATAATAGGCTTACTAATCGTTGGTCCCGTTTGAAGAGTTGTTACACCTGGAATTTCTTTTAATGCATCAGCTAAGGAGAGTCCACGAGTTTTTTCGAGGTCAATGCCTTTTAACTCAATCTTACTCATCGTACTCTGAACGCTTGTTCGTTCTGATAGAATAGTAACGTTGGCAATATTTTTCACACTAGGTGAAAGCTCAAAAGTGATGGTCTTATTAGATTGTAATTCTATTTTCTGACTAATCGTATGATAAGATAAAAATGAAATGATTACCTCATAAGAATCACTACATAATGATTCGAAAGTTGCAATACCATTTACATCGGTTTCGTTAATCTTATTGGTATTTGTAATACGCACAACTGCTCCAGGCAATACGGTTTTATGTTGCTCATCTACAACTTTAATTTTTAAAGTATAATGGCAATCCGCTTGCGCAAATAGAAAAGATGTACTAAAAATATATAATAGCAGAAGGAAGAATATTCTTCTCATCAGAAAATAAATTAAAAATGAACTTATTGAATTAACTAAGAGTATTCAATAGAGCAGGAGGACCTCTGCCTTTTAATTCGATGAATATTAAAGATTGTGGTATGTAGTTTTTAGAGATGAAAACTACATCTGAAGCCGATAAGATGGTTTTAGTAAATACTGAAACTTCTTTAGAGCTTGATATTTTAGATTGGAAGCATAAAAAACACTCTTTCTCGTGAGAATGGAAGTGTTTTGGGTATGAATCTTTCTCTTTTTTAAACTTTGAAGGGATATTCGAGCTTACGTCGCAATCGTTTTTATGGTCGTGGTGATGAAGCAAACTTAAAGGTAAGCTCGACATACTGATGCAAATAAGCAACAATACGCTAAAACCATAGTTGAACTTCGATTGTTTCACATTCAAAGATAATAAGAAATTACGAAGAATTGAGATTTGCTTAGTACTTTTGTACCACTCAAATCGAATAAACTATACTATGAGCGCAAAATTTGGCACAATCGACTTATCGAAAACTAAAACACCTACTGGTACAACATTAACCTGTAAAGGTTGGGTTCAGGAAGCAGCATTACGTATGTTATTAAATAACCTTGACCCAGATGTTGCAGAACGTCCTGAAGAATTAATCGTTTATGGTGGTAGAGGAAAAGCGGCAAGAAACCCTGAAGCGTTTGAATTAATTGTAAAAGCACTTAAGGATTTAGAAGAAGACGAAACTTTATTAATACAATCAGGTAAGCCTGTTGGAATTCTTCCAACACATAAAGATGCTCCAAGAGTAATTATTTCGAACTCGCAATTAGTACCGAAATGGGCAACATTCGATTATTTCAATGAACTCGAAGATAAAGGCTTAATCATGTATGGGCAGATGACTGCAGGTTCATGGATATACATCGGGTCGCAAGGAATTGTACAAGGTACTTTTGAAACGTTTGCAGCAGTAGCGCGCAAGCATTTTGGTGGAACCTTAAAAAATACTATTTCAGTTACCGCTGGTTTAGGTGGCATGGGTGGTGCTCAACCATTGGCCATTACCATGAACGATGGAGTTTGTTTAGCTGCAGAAGTAGAAGAATGGAGAATTCAAAAACGTATCGACACACGTTATATTGACGTAATGATTCATGATATTGATGAAGCTATAGACCGTGCTTTATTAGCAAAAGAAAATGGCGAGAATTTATCAATCGGTGTAGTTTGTAATGCTGTTGATTTATTAGAGCGAATGATTGCTCGTAACATCACTCCAGAAGTATTAACCGATCAAACTTCAGCACACGATCCATTAGTCGGTTACTTCCCTCAAGGATTAAGTGTAGAAGAATCAAAAGTGTTGAGAGAATCTAATCCAGACGAATACATGAAACTATCGTATCAAACAATGGCTCATCATGTTCGCTTAATGTTAGAAATGCAAAAACGCGGTGCTGTAACATTTGATTATGGTAACAACTTACGTGGAAGAGCAAAAGAAGTTGGAGTAGAAAACGCATTCGATTTTCCAGGCTTCGTACCTGCGTATATTCGTCCGTTATTCTGCGAAGGTAAAGGTCCGTTCCGTTGGGCAGCATTATCTGGCGACCCTCAAGATATTTACGAAACAGATAAATTGATTTTAGAATTATTCCCAGAAAATAAAGAACTAGCTCGTTGGATTAAAATGGCGCAAGAGCGTATTGCATTCCAAGGATTGCCTGCACGTATTTGCTGGTTAGGTCAGGGTGAAAGAGAAAAAGCAGGATTAGCATTTAACAAACTTGTTGCCGAAGGAAAAGTAAAAGCACCAATCGTAATTGGTAGAGATCACTTAGATACTGGTTCTGTAGCCTCACCAAATAGAGAAACAGAAGCAATGTTAGATGGTTCAGATGCAATCGCAGATTGGCCAGTCTTAAACGCATTGATTAACACTGCTGGTGGAGCAAGTTGGGTATCATTACACCACGGTGGTGGTGTAGGTATTGGCTATTCTATTCATGCAGGTATGGTCATCGTTGCAGATGGAACTAAAGATGCCGAAGTACGTATTAAAAGAGTATTGCATAACGATCCAGCCATGGGAGTAATCAGACATATGGATGCAGGTTATGATATCGCGCAGGATACTGCGAGAGTGCATCGTTTGGATATTAAAGAAAGATTGAAATAGTGGGTATATATATTGGTGGCACCACTTAAGTCATGCCACCAATTACCTGCATAAATGCAGGATGATAAAAAAACCTGCATATATGCAGTTTTTTTTAATGCCCCACCGTCCTACCTTGCACTAAAATTAAACGTGTATGGGATTCATTGATAACTCTTTCTACCACATTTATAATCGTGGCAACAACAAACAAAACATTTTTTTCAATGAAGATAATTACCATTATTTTCTTGATAAAATAGAGACACACATTACTCCTACTTGTGATCTCTTAGCATATTGTCTAATGCCAAATCATTTTCATTTGTTAGTTTCTACTAATGATAACTCTGAAAATTTATCAGAAGCACTACGTGTAGTATTGTCCAGTTATACTCGTGGTATAAATAACCAAGAAAACAGATTAGGTTCCTTGTTTCAACAAAATACAAAACGGAAAAAAATTAATGTTTATGATAAGGGTCGATACTTAAATGTGGTTTTTAACTATATTCATCAAAACCCAGTAGAGGCAAAGCTCTGTATTTCACCAGAGGATTGGAGTTTTAGTTCTTTTAATGAATATTTAGATATTAAACCTTTATCTCGTTATATTTGTAATACTCAACTCGCTCTTAAATATATTGAAAATCCGAATCTATATTTATTGCCGGAGGATTTTCATTAAAAAAATCACTATGAACGATTACTTAAACATCGCTATTAATAATTTTAACACCTACAAAGGTCTTGCTGATAAAGCAATCGCACAATTGAGTGAAGAAGAATTACACCGAAAACTTGCTGATGATGATAATTCTGTAGCCATTATTATGCAACACATGATTGGTAATGCACGTTCACGTTTTACCGATTTCTTTACTACCGATGGTGAAAAACCAAATCGTAATCGTGATGAAGAATTCCTAGAAAAAAATATGAGCAAGGATCAATTGCTTGCTGCTTGGGAAAGCGCTTGGACACTCTTGTTCGACTTATTATATAACATGAAAATGGAAGATCTTTCACAAACAGTTTTTATTCGTGATGAAAGACAATCGGCATTGAAAGCCATCAACAGACAAATTGCACATTACGCTTATCACGTTGGCCAAATCGTTTTTCTTGCAAAACATTGGAAAGGAAATGAATGGAATACTTTAAGTATTGCTAAAGGAAAATCGGAAGAGTATAATAAGGGCTTAATGAAGTAATTAAAAATACTTCTCAATAAACTGATACAGATTAAACTCTGCTTTCGTATTCTCCTTACTAATCGCTTCAATTAATTCTTTTTTGTTGATGTTCTTCATCTTTTCGGTTTGAATTAATCGATACGCTTTTTCGGCAATTAATAAATCTTTTTTGTGAGAGGTCTTTGTAGTATTAGTTGTACGTATTGCCGTTATTAATTCTTCAATGCCTTGATGTTGCGATGCAATTGTTTTTACGACTTGTGCCATGCCTTCAGATTCTGATCGCTCATGCAACATCTTCTTAATATTACTCACAAATATTTCTGCGCCTTCTCTGTCGGCTTTGTTCACCACAAAAATATCTGCAATCTCCATCACACCCGATTTTATTCCTTGAATTTCATCTCCTGCTTCAGGTACTAATACCAAAATGGTAGTGTCTGCTAATCCTACAATTTCTACTTCCGATTGTCCTACACCTACGGTTTCTACAATTAAGATATCGAATGGAAATGCTCTCATCACATCGGTGATCTCAATTGTTTTAGCAGATAATCCACCTAATGATCCTCTTGTTGCTAGCGAACGAATAAATACATTAGGGTTCACAAAATGTTCCACCATACGAATACGGTCTCCTAATAAGGAACCAAAATGAAATGGTGATGTAGGGTCGATTGCAATGACACCGATTCGTTTACCCTCAGCACTGAATTGCTTCAGCAAGCCATTTACTAAGGTGCTTTTACCTGCCCCAGGAGGGCCTGTAATCCCAATAATTGGGATGTTTCTGTTAATTTCTAAGGTTTTTAAAAAGTCAAAATATCCTTCTAAATCGTTCTCCACGCCAGTAATAGCTCTAGCAAGTGATTTAATGTCACCCAACTTAATCTCCGCACGTAGTGAATTCCAATTCATGGTTTATTTTCCCCAAAGTAAATAAAAATTCATCGTTCATCCATAGCTTAATTTTTTTCATCACACAAAAATTGCCTCTATTCCATATGAAATAGTATTTTAGCATATCTAAACTAGTCTATGAAAGTAAGTGGCTTTAGCTTTATTCGGAATGCAATAAAATACGATTACCCAATCGTAGAAGCCATTACTTCTATTTTACCTATTTGCGATGAGTTTGTCGTTGCCATCGGAAATTCTGATGATGAAACAGAAGCATTAATTCATTCTATAGGTTCTGATAAGATAAAAATTATACATACGACTTGGGATGATTCCTTACGTGAGGGTGGTAGAGTACTTGCCGTTGAAACCGATAAAGCCTTTCAAGCCATTTCAGCAGATTCTGATTGGTGTTTCTATATTCAAGGTGATGAATGTGTACACGAAAAGTATTTGCCTACAATAAAAAAGGCAATGGAAGATGCGCTACAAAATTCTAACATTGAAGGCTTACTCTTTAAGTATTTACATTTTTATGGCTCATATGATTTTATCGGCACTTCTAAACGCTGGTATAGAAATGAAATTCGTATCATCAGAAATAATAAGAAAATAAAATCGTACCGAGATGCACAAGGATTTAGATTGAATGATTATAAATTAAATGTGAAAACAATTGATGCATATATATATCATTACGGCTGGGTTAAACATCCTAATAAGCAACAAGAGAAAGCTAAAACATTTAATAAGCTATGGCATGATGATGATTGGATGAAATCTAACATCCCAGATGCTAATGAGTTTGATTATACACAAATAGATGCACTCGATAATTTCAAGGATACGCATCCAGAAGTTATGAAAAGGAGAATAGCGCTAATGAATTGGAAATTCTCCTTCGATCCAACAAAAATGAATTTGAAAGGGAAATATTTGCTTACATTTTTTATAGAAAAATACACAGGCTATAGAATCGGTGAATATAAAAATTATAAATTGTTAAAATAATAATGATTAAACTCTCTGCTGTCATCATCGTTTTTAATGAGGAAAAAAACATCGATAGATGCTTATCCTCGTTAGAAGGTATTGCAGATGAAATTATAATTGTCGACTCTTATTCTACAGATAATACGGTAGATATTTCTAATAGATATAACGCACAAATATATCAGCAAGAATTTTTAGGTTATGCAAAGCAAAAGAATTTTGCCAATGCATTATGTAAATTTGATCATATTATTTCATTAGATGCTGATGAAGTAATTTCTGAAGAACTTAAGCAAGAGATATTAGCTATAAAAAATAATTTTTCCGCAGATGCATATGCATTAAATAGGCTAACCAATTATGCTGGCACTTGGGTGCATCATTGTGGTTGGTATCCAGATAGAAAGATAAGGATATTTAAAAAAGACAAAGCACGTTGGAATGGTCCGAGTTTGCATGAAACCATTGAAATTGACTCAACTAATATTAAAAACATAAATGCTGATTTGTTGCATTATTCATTCCATAGTGAACACGACCATCTTTTGCAAATCGAGAAGTTTACAAACATCTCTTCTAAAGAATTATTCGATAAAGGAATTAGATCAAATTTTTATTATTTATATATAAAACCATTTATACGTTTTTTCACTGATTATATAATAAAATTAGGCTTCTTAGACGGTTTTACAGGTTTTACAATTTGCAAAAATTCAGCTTATGCTACACATTTAAAGTATGAAAAATTAAGAAAACACTGGATAGAATATGAGAGTCATTCATCTTAGTGCCGAAAAAACCTGGAGAGGTGGTGAGCAGCAAATCGCTTATTTAATAGATGAACTACAGAAATTAAATGTAGATCAGTTAGTAGTATGCAAAACCGATTCTGCTTTTGAAACATATTGTATAAAAAATAAAATAGCTTATAAGAGTTTAGCATATAGTAGTCAGTTCGATATTTTTTCGAGTTTGCATTTAAAAATAATTGCTATTCGATTTAATGCCGATATTATTCATATACATTCGTCACATGCTCATGCTATTGCCACTTGGGCGTACTATTTAGGAAACAAAACCAATTTAGTTTTATCACGAAAAGTAGATTTCCCAATCTCTAAAAATTTTCTATCAAAAATTAAATATAATTGTTTAGCTATCAAAAAAATCATTTGTGTGTCAAATGCTATTCGTGCTGTAATGCAAAAAAATATTGACGACAAAAATAAATGTATTACAATTTATGATGGTATTGACACATCAAAATTTAAACAAAAAAGCAATAAATTGAGAGAGGAGTTTGCTGTTAATAAGGATGTAAAAATTATTGCGAGTACAGCTGCTCTTGCTGAACATAAAGATTATCCAACATTCATTGAAGCAATTAAACAAATTGGAAATAGCCTCAATGCACATTATTTTATTATTGGTGATGGTCCTTTAAAAAAGGATATTGAAGAATTAGTGATTTCCAATAATTTACAAGATAAAATTACATTCACTGGATTCCGTACTGATATAAATGAAATATTAGCGGAGCTAGATGTGTTTGTTTTAAGTTCAAAAACCGAAGGACTTGGAAGCTCTATTCTTGATGCTTTTGCTTGTAAAGTCCCAGTTGTGTGCACTAATGCTGGCGGAATACCCGAAATAGTGGAACATAATGTAACTGGTTTATTAAGTGATGTTGGTGATGCAAAATCCTTAGCAGTAAATATTATCAAAGCATGTAACGATACAGAATTTAAAAAGAGGATAGTAGAAAATGCTTTGGAAAAGGTAAAAAAATTCGACAAAAGAATTATGGCTGAACAGACACTTTTAATTTATAAAAGTATTATTTCCGCTTAAAAGCCGAGAGCAAAAATATACTAAAGAAGAAACTTACAAATGTTGCTCCTGCTTGAGTTTCGAGCGTATCTTCAGTTAGCATCGATAACATGGTAATAATAATATATACAGTTGGTAGTAATGAATATTTATGTATTCCTTTGAAATAGGGTTGTATAAATGCAAAGATAAAAATTGCAAAGCCCAAAATGCCAAAGGTGCATAGAATTGTAAAGTATTGATTGTGCGCTCTAAACTGAAATTCTTTTTTTATTGGTGTATCGTGTGTTTCATAATATAATTTAAACTCATCATTGATATCACCAGTGCCTACGCCAATTATCGGATTGCTTACAAAAATATGTTTTGCTATTTTCCAATATTCAAAACGCTGTGTAATGGAATGTCCTGATGGATTGCCACCATCTTTATATTGATTTATTTCATTTGTTACTTCACTGACTCTTTGACTTACAGATGGTACATATTTGTACATTAATATCGGCAATAAAATCGTAGCAGATATTAAAATAATAACAAAATTCCATTTTTTAGTGGCAACAATTTGATAAATAAATATTATTATACTGCAACTTAAAAGCGCTAAGTAGCCAGCTCTTGCTCCTAAAATTCCAATAAATATAAAGAACCATATGGCTATTAAAATCAATACAATATTTAATGCCGAACTTATTTTCTTCCCCGATTTTAGAATTATATGTATAATGGCAAATAAACTCAAACATATAATAAGTGATAAGCGAATGTGTGAAATTATAGGAGATATGTTTCTGAGTGTATCAACTTTGCCAATATCTGTAGAGCTATAAATAATTAAACTATATATTGATGATGCAAATACCGAAACGATTAAACAATATAAAATAAATCTAAGTTCTACCCATGATAGTTGTTTAGTACTTGCAATTATTATTGGAAAAATTAACAGAGGAAGCTTTATTTTTAAATCATTTATAGCATATTCGAAATTACTTGTGTACAACAATCCTAGAATGTGAATAGTGAATATACCGAGGAAGGCTTGTAAATAATAGTTGTTTTTAATGCTATCCCATTTAACTGCAAACTCAGCTTCAATAATCCAATTGAGAACCAATACCGCTTGCCCAATGCTCATTAGGGCTGGAGAGAGGGATAAGCCAATAGCCACCAAAATTAATCCAACTAGGTAAAAATTTCTATGTTTGAAATATTGTCGCATAGTTAAATGTAAGAATTAGGTATTAGTAAACAAAAAATCCCGATGAAATTCAACGGGATTTAATAAATGCAATATTTTTGAAATTACAGTTTACGCTTCACTTCTACATTTTCGTAAGCTTCGATAATATCGCCTACTTCAATGTTATTGAAGTTTTGAATGTTCAAACCACACTCATAGTTAGTAGCTACTTCTTTCACATCGTCTTTGAAACGTTTTAATGAAGCTAATTCGCCAGTATGGACAACCACACCATCACGAATAATACGCACTTTACTATTTCTGTTAATCTTACCATCAATAACCATACAACCTGCGATTGTTCCCACTTTAGTGATTTTGAATGTTTCGCGGATTTGTACGTTTGCAGTAATCTTCTCTTCGAATTGTGGAGCCAACATACCTTCCATTGCCGATTTCACTTCGTTAATAGCATCGTAGATAATTGAATACATACGTATGTCAATTTGTTCTTGCTCTGCTAATTTACGAGCGTTTAATGACGGACGAACTTGGAAACCTACGATAATCGCATCAGATGCTGATGCTAATAATACGTCTGATTCTGAGATCTGACCAACCGACTTATGAATGATGTTAACTTGAATTTCTGGAGTAGATAATTTCAATAATGAGTCAGCTAATGCTTCAATAGATCCATCCACGTCACCTTTAACAATGATGTTTAACTCTTTAAAGTTTCCAATTGCTAAACGACGACCAATCTCATCAAGAGTAATGTGTTTCTGAGTACGAATACCTTGCTCTCTTTGTAATTGTAAACGCTTGTTCGCAATCTCTCTTGCTTCCACTTCACTCTCCATTGAGTTGAACTTATCACCAGCTTGTGGTGCACCATTCATACCCAACACTTGTACTGGAGTTGCTGGCCCTGCAAGTTCTATCTTTTGTCCACGCTCATTATACATCGCTTTTACACGACCACTGTAGCAACCTGCTAAAATTGGATCTCCAACTCTTAACTCACCTGCTAATACTAATACAGTAGTAATGATACCACGTCCCTTATCTAATGCCGATTCAATTACTGAACCAACAGCATGTTTATTTGGATTTGCTTTAAGCTCTAATAACTCAGCTTCTAACAATACTTTCTCTAAAAGAACATCAACGTTCAAACCTTTCTTCGCAGAAATTTCTTGACATTGATATTTACCACCCCACTCTTCCACAAGAATATTCATTGCTGATAATTGCTCACGAATTCTATCTGGATTTGCATCAGGTTTATCCATTTTGTTTAAGGCAAAAATGATAGGTACTCCTGCTGCTTGTGCATGGTTAATAGCTTCTTTTGTTTGAGGCATCACACTATCGTCTGCTGCAATTACAATAATTACAATATCTGTTACCTTAGCACCACGAGCACGCATGGCCGTAAAGGCTTCGTGACCTGGAGTATCTAAGAATGTGATTTTTTTACCTGAATCTAATTGTACTTCGTAAGCACCAATATGCTGAGTGATACCACCGGCTTCACCAGAAATTACGTTTGCATTACGCACAAAGTCAAGTAATGATGTTTTACCGTGATCGACGTGACCCATAACCGTAACGATAGGAGCACGAGGAACTAAATCTTCAGGTCTATCAACTTCTTCAAGTTCAACTTCCTGTTCTTCAGTAGAAACAAATTGAATTTCATAACCGAACTCATCCGCAACAATTGTTAATGTTTCAGCATCTAAACGTTGGTTAATAGAAACGAACATTCCTAAACTCATACAAGTAGAAATTACTTTCGTTACTTGTACATCCATCATTTTTGCTAACTCATTCGCTGTTACGAACTCAGTTACTTTTAATATTTTAGATTGTAATTCTAATTCTTTTGCTGCTTCTTCAGCGTTTGCTGCAACGTCATCACGTTTAGCTCTTCTTAGTTTAGCACGTTGCGCAAATTTACCAGACTTACCAGCTCCACTTAAACGAGCAAGTGTTGCTTTAATTTGATCTTGGATTTCTTTCTCCGTAGGTTCTTCCTTAGGAGTGTTCGGACGGTTACCTTGGTAACCTGTTCCAGGTTTTTTACGATCGTGGAAGTTTCTATTACCGCCTTGACCTTGACCTTGTCCCTGTCCTTGCCCTTGTCCTTGTCCTTGCGGGTGTTGGCCTCCAGGAGTATTTGGACTAACTGGTTTATTTTCTTTACGCTTTCTTTTCTTTTTCTGATCTGCAGCATTTCCAGAAGAACTTGCTACCGGAGTTGCTTTTTTCTTCGCAGCAAATTGCGATAAATCTATTGATCCTATAATGTTCGGACCAGTTAGTTTTGTCGCTCTAGCACGAATTACATCTTCCGGACGAACAGCGTCTTCGGCACCTGCAGGTTTAGTTTTTTCAACTACCTTTTCAACTGCTTTTTCGACTAATTTCTCAGGAGCTTTCTCTGCTTTCTTTTCAGCTACAGGAGCTTTTACTTCTGCTGGTGTTTCTGCTTTCGGAGTAGCTACTTCTTCAGGAGCTTTCTCTACTTTTTTCTTAACAGCAGGCTCTTCAACTGGAGCAACTTTCTTTGCAGGTTTTTCAACCGGAGTTTCTACAACAACTTTAGGCGCTTCAACTTTCGCTTCAACAACTTCCTCTTTCGCCTTTTCTTCTTTTGCTTTCTTATCCGATTTTCCTTTGCCTGAAACAGTAGATAAATCAATCTTCCCAAGAATTTTAAAACTTGGAGAAGAACTTTCTTCTTTCTCTACTACTTTTTCCTTTTCAGGAGCCTTAACGATAGGTTTAGCTTCAACAACTTCTGGAGTTACAGATAGGTTCTTAATAAGAATCTCTTCTACAACATCCGATTCTGCCTTGCTCTTCGGAGCAGGTTCAGCATCTGTCGGAACAACATCTTCTCTACGAAGTTTTCCAATGGCAATGCTCTTCGCTTCTTCACGAATCGTTTTGTCCGATTGGAAATCTTTCATTAAGATTCCGTATTGCTCGTCGCTCAATTTAGTACCAGGTTTATTGTCGATGTTTACACCTTCTTTCCCAAGATGCTCAACAATGGTCCCGATGCTAACGTTGAATTCCTTCGCGGCTTTTAATAAATTAATTTTTTTGTCGTCTGACATCTATTAATAGTTATGCAATTTAATGCGTTATTATATTTCTTATTCGAATTCAGATTTCAAGATGTTTATTACATCTTTAATCGTCTCTTCTTCAAGATCGGTACGTTTTACTAAGTCTTCCACTGATAGGTTTAATACACTCTTCGCAGTATCACAACCAACAGCTTTCAACTCATCTATAATCCAATCTTCAATCTCATCTGTAAACTCGTCTAAGTCTACGTCCTCCTCATTTTCTTCGTTTTCACGATATACATCTATTTCGTAACCTGTTAATTTACCAGCTAACTTAATGTTGTATCCACCTTTACCAATTGCTAACGAAACTTGATCAGATTTTAAATAAACTGAAGCACGTTTAGTTTCATCATCTAATTTAATAGATGTGATTTTCGCAGGCGATAAAGCTCTTTGAATATATAATGATAAGTTGTTTGTGTAATTAATAACGTCGATGTTCTCGTTTTTCAATTCTCTAACGATACCATGAATACGTGAACCTTTCATACCCACACAAGCACCAACTGGATCAATACGATCATCGTAAGATTCAACAGCTACTTTAGCACGCTCTCCTGGTTCGCGAACAATATTTTTGATGGTGATTAATCCGTCAAATACTTCTGGAACTTCTTGTTCGAATAAACGCTCTAAGAAACTTGGTGCAGTTCTAGAAATGATAATACGTGGATTGTTGTTTTGCATGTCTACACGTAAAACAACTGCTTTCACATTATCACCTTTTTTGAAGAAGTCAGCAGGGATTTGTTCGGTTTTTGGTAAAATTAATTCATTACCATCATCGTCCATTACCAACATTTCTTTCTTCCACACTTGATAAACTTCGCCAGATACTATCTCGCCAATTCTATCTTTGTATTTCTTGTAAACTTCGTCTTTCTCTAGTTCAATAATTTTTGATACTAGGGTTTGACGAGCAGCTAAGATTGCTCTTCTTCCGAAACTTTCTAAGGTTACTTGCTCAATCGCATCATCACCAACTTCTAAATCAGGGTCGATGGTTTTTGCTTCTGCAATTTCTACTTCTAAGGCGTCGTCTTCAGAGAAACCGTCTTCCATTACTCTACGTGTTCTCCAAATCTCTAAGTCACCATTATCAGTGTTTACGATAATATCACAGTTTTCGTCTGTTCCGTATTTCTTACGCAACATACTTCTGAATACATCTTCCAAAACACTCATCATCGTCGGACGATCAATGTTTTTGAAGTCTTTGAACTCCTGGAAAGAATCGATTAAATTGATGTTATTCATATTAATTCAATTATTTTTTTCTAAAAAATGATCTTAATTTTTGCTTCTTTTATATCTGTTAAAGAAATACTTTGCTCTTCATATCGAGCTTTCTTTCCCTTTTCTTTTATTTCTAAATTCACATCGATGATATCAGCATTAATCGCTAATAGTTTTCCTTCAAGCTCTTTCCCATCATTCATTCGTACTGCCAAGGTTCTACCAATATGTTGTGGATACTGACGTTGAAATTTTAATGGATAATCAACTCCTGGTGAAGAAACTTCTAAGGTGTGCGCACCTTCAATTACATTTTCTTCTTCCATTCGGTGAGAAACGTGCTTGCTCACTTTAGCCACTTCATCAATTCCAATTCCATTATCTCCATCCAACAGTAATACAATTCTGTTCTTAGGAAGCAATTTAAAATCAACAATAAATAATGTTGTTCCTTCTAATGCTTCGTCAATAAACGTTTTAATCTTTGCCTCTACTGCGTTCATGAGATGTCTTTAAAATAAATGAGGGGACTAGTGTCCCCTCGTTCTTTATCAGTATTTTCCACCGCAAATATACAAAATTTCTCAATTTTGTCAAGGGGTTAGCGCTATTTCCTTAAATAACACGTGCAATAACGCCTTTTAAATAGGATGATTCAGGGAAAGCGGCCCTTACAGGATGGTCTATTGGGTGTCCTAAATCCTCTAAAAACTGCAATTCCTTGCCTGCATCAGTCGCTGCCCAAGCTAAAATCTGCTTAAAATGCTCTAAACTAAGGCTTCCCGAACACGAGAAGGTTGCTAATATATCTCCTGCTTTCATTAATAATAATGCCTGTAAGTTTAAGTCCTTATAAGCTCGCTCTGCTTTTGGCAAATTTTGTCTATTTGGAGCTAATTTGGGCGGATCGAGGATGATAACATCCCAATGTTGCCCATTTTGCTGTGCATTTCGTAGGTATTGAAATACGTCTGAAGTGATGACTTGCTCTTCATTAAAGGCCAAATCATTGTTTTTGTAATTGTTTTTTAACGCTTCAATAGCTATTGATGAAGAATCTACACTCCATACTTCCGATGCTCCAGCTTGTTTGGCATGCAAACTAAAACCGCCAGTGTAACTGAAACAATCCAATACTTTCTTGCCATTTGTATAAGCGGCTACTTTTTTACGGTTCTCTCGCTGGTCCAAAAAATAACCCGATTTCTGTCCTTCAACTATAGGTGTAGTAAATAATAGTCCGTTTTCTTTGATTAATAATGATGCAGGCGGTTTTTCACCGTATAAATTCCCAACTACCATTTGTAATCCTTCTTGTGAACGAGCATTCGTATCACTTCGCTCATATATTCCTTTTACAGGGATAACTTTTTGAAGTATTTCAACAATCATTGCCTTGCGAACATCAGTTCCGGCAGTTAAAAACTGTACCGAAAGATAGTCGGCATATTTATCTACGATTAATCCAGGCAATCCATCTCCTTCAGAAAATACTAAACGGTAAGCATTCGTATTTTCATTTTCAACACGCTCTTTACGAAGCTCATACGCTTTACGAATTTTATTTTCCCACCAAGCAGCATCGATTTCAACTTGCTCATTCCATTCTAATAAGCGTACTCGGATTTTCGAATCCTCATTATAATAGCCGTAGGCTAAAAAATCTCCATTCGAATTACACACTTGAACTAGATCACCTTTCTCTATTCCCTTGTCTTGTTTAGCTATCGCACCCGAATACACCCAATTATGGTGATGTAGTACAGGTTTTTCTTTTCCTTTTAACAGAAATACTTTATGCATTATTTATATTTTTACCAAAGTTACATCATTTTAATTATGAGCTATACAATTTATTCCGACGAGTACTTTATGAACGAAGCATTAAAGGAAGCAAACTATGCCTTTGAAGCCGATGAAGTTCCGATTGGGGCAGTCATTGTAATGAAGAATAAAGTTATAGCACGAGCACATAATTTAACAGAGAAGTTGAACGATGTTACCGCACATGCCGAGATGCAAGCATTTACTGCTGCGGCCAATTACCTTGGGGCAAAGTATTTACAAGAAGCTACATTGTATGTTACGGTAGAGCCCTGCATCATGTGTGCTGGAGCCGCTTATTGGAGTCAGATACAAAGAGTAGTAATTGGTACTTCAGATAATAAAAGAGGGTACAGCAGTTTATCGGAGAACATCTTACACCCGAAAACAGAAGTGGTTAAAGGTGTATTGGAAACAGAATGCAGAGCATTGATGCAAACTTTCTTCCAAATGAAAAGAGAAAATAATTAAGAACCTTTATTTGATATATTTGTTCTATCAATAAGAATTTAAAAATCTAAAAAAATAAATATGGCTTTTACACTACCAGCTCTTCCATATGCAGTTGATGCATTGGAACCGCACATCGACAAAATGACGATGGAAATTCATCATGGAAAACACCATGCTGCTTATGTTACAAATTTAAATGCTGCAGTTGCAGGTACTGCAATGGAAACAATGAGCATTGAAGATATTTGTAAAGAAATTTCAAAACACCCTATGCCAGTTCGTAATAATGGCGGTGGACATTATAACCATTCATTGTTCTGGTCTATTATGAGTCCAAGCGGTGGCGGTGCACCTAAAGGAGCATTAGCAGATGCAATCAATGCATCATTCGGATCATTCGAAGAATTCAAAACTAAATTCACACAAGCTGGAGCAACACGTTTTGGTTCAGGTTGGGCATGGTTATTAGTTGGTGCTGATAAAAAATTAGCAATCAGTTCTACACCAAACCAAGACAATCCTTTAATGGATATTGCTGATGTAAAAGGCACACCAGTTTTAGGTATGGATGTTTGGGAACATGCTTACTATTTAAAATATCAAAACCGTAGACCAGATTACATGGGAGCATTCTTCAATGTAATTAATTGGGATGCTGTTGCTGAGCGTTACGCGAAAACACTATAATAGTAACGAGTAGCGAGTATCGGGTATCGAGATAAATTATATTAATCGTACTCGATACTTGATACCCGATACTCATACTTCACTACTCAAAATATCCACTACTTTTACATTATACAAAGCCGCGAGTTCTTCGAGTCTTTTTAAGTTTATAATTGTTTTTCCATTTTCCATTTTATGATACGCAGGTTGCGTAATGTCTAAACAGAATGCGACATAATCTTGCGTGAAATTTTGCTTCAAACGCATCGCTTTTAATTTTTCTCCTATACTCATATTGGCCCCTTTTATTTTACTATAATATTCTTTATAGTATTTTTTTTTGGGCTGAATGTTCAGAAAATTATTCAAGAATACTTTAGTAGTAATTTTTATTTGTCGTGCAGTAAATATATTATAATTTTAATATAACTGAATGTTATTTAATATAACTGTAAGTAATTAAGATAAACTAAAATTTGAAAGAGTTTTATGCCATACAAAAAAGTATGGTATGAGAACATTAAAAATTTACTTGGTAACGCTGCTTATGATGAGTTGCAAAATTGGATTTGGGCAATTACAATCTGGAGATGTTAATGGAGAGTTAAGGATAGTATTAGGGGGGCTTAAGGTGCCCACATTACATTCTCCGTTTTTTTATGATTTTGTAGCACATGCAACAGATGAAAAATGGTTTGTTAAAAATAATCTTACCGATACAAATAATTTCTTCAATTGGTATAATGTTTATGACGAAATGAAATACTCTGCTCGTGATACTACAATCTTACCAAACACAGTTACTTTATTAAGAAAGGCGGAATCAATTTCTCGATTAAATCAAATACCTATAGGGGTGTTTAATTTCGATTTTGATATTTTAAATTTGGATGCATTTGATAATGAAGGAGAGTATTTTAATTGGGATGATGACAATATTTACGATGTAACAACAAGAACAAGTAGCCCTTATGGAAGTGGAGGTGTATTTATGGGTAGTTTATTAAATCATAATTCAAATTTTAGAAATGTAACATTTAGGATTTCACCAGAATTGATATTTCATTCAAGTGCTTACCGATTTATGAATGGCTCTGTTGATATCGAAAAGTTATATATAGATTTTGGTGATGGAAATGGATGGCAATACTTTGATGAAAGTATAGACCAGACATTTGATGTACTATATCCATCAGAAGGCAAGTTCATTGTTAAATTTGGAATATTCTCATGCGATCCGTATCCAAATTGTTCTACAAGTCCAACGTATACATCACAAAGTATTATAACAATTAGGAAAAATATTGTTAGTTCTCCACCACAAAATGTATTAGATGATATACCAGGAATAACATATGGCGTATATGAAGGTTGTAATCCTGGCATTAAAAAGAAGCTATTCTTTTTGGAAGGAGTAGATTTGAATAATACGAGAAGTATTGAGTATAATTATGACGAACTTTTCGCCAATATTGATAAGAATCTTAAATCTGTTCGAGCATATGACTATGAAATAATTATTGTTAATTGGGATAATTCAATTTCAGATATAAGGAAGAATGCTACAAGCATTGTAAAATTATTAGAAAAATACAAGACTGATATTAATGAAGAAGAAAATGAACAATTTGTTATTATTGGAGAGAGTTTAGGGGGTATTATTGGGCGATTTGCCTTAAATTATATGGAGTCCGACGTATATGCAAATAACCAGCCTATTGAATATACTCCAGAAGGAGAAGAACCATTGTTATCGCCACTTTATGTAAGAACCAATTTGATGCATAATACAAGATTATTTATAGCTATTGATGCTGGTTTTGAAGGCGTTTACTTCCCTGTTTCAGCACAACATGCTCTTAATAAATTAAAAGATATTGACATAACTTTCCCCGCACTAAATAAATGGGGTAATTATTTTCCAATAGGGATGTTAACATTAAGAGCAGAAAGAACTTTTGAAATGCTACAATCAAAAGCAGTTAAACAGCTTTTAGTATATCATATAAACACATATAACAATTCCAATAATGTTGGTTCACATTCTTTCACTGTGGATAAGAGTATATTTGATGAACAGGTTTATCAGTATAAACATGCTAATAATGGTATGCCAGAATTCTGTAAAGTTGTTACAATTTCATCTGGACTTTTAAATGGAATTAGACAAACAGATTGGTTTAATAATGAACTACTAGCTGGGTATAACTTAATGAGTACTACATTAAATTTAAAAAAGAAGATATTAAGAAGAGTAAATAAACAAGTTTTCAATTTGAACTTTTCAATGAAAGCATTACCAGAATTTGGAAGTACATTAGATATTTTTGACTATACTGCAATCCATACAAAATTCACAATTAGGGGCTGTCTAAAAAAGTTGTTTAAGGGGAATGGGAATTGTGGAAATACAGATTTCTTTGATTATGGAGATGCAATTGCTCATGATGTAATTCCTTACGAAGTACTTTCTGGAGGCAATTTTAATGTATTTAAATTATTATGCGAAAATGATTTTGAATCATCAGAAGATGATGCATTTTTATATGCTTACAAATATAATTATAAGCCTTCAATTCAAAATGTGTCAGTCGATTTATCATATGGTATACTAACTCCAAAATATTTAGAAGTTAATATTACTTCAAAAGCTTTAAATTTCTGTTTCATTCCTGTAAGGTCTGCATTATGTTATTATCCATCAAATAATAACGATTGGGAACTTAATTTATATTCTCAAACGAACTTTAATACCTTTAAAAATACAGGAAGCGATGTTATAGTTGGATTTGCAAAGTCTTCAACTTTCCCAAATGCTCAAAATGGATTTCATTCTTATTTTGAAAATTACATAAGGCAATCAGGAGGAAAAACAAATGCAGAAAGAATGGTACAGCGAGAAATTGGAGATGATGAATTATTTTTAGATAATTTCAAGGTGAATCGACCAATGCAAATTACTATAAATGATGATATTTATTTGGGTGGACAAAATCCAGATTACGAATACGTAGCTCCAGAGGCAACAAGTTCGGCAATGAAATACTATTTATCTCGGAATGAACCGTTGGAGATGATTGGCTCAAATAAACTTAAAATTGTTTCCAATACTTCACCATCAATAAACACTGGAAACTGCTCAAATTGTAATTTGAATAATAACATTGAATATATTAATGCAAGTTTAAGTGTTTGTAGAAATATGCTAAGGGCTGTAAATTCATCGTCAAATAGTTCAGATTTATTAAATGAGCTAACAATGTACCCTAATCCAACGACTACAAGTTTTACTCTTTATTCACCAAAATTAGATTTTAATAAAGTAATAGTTCGTAATAATATTGGACAAATTATTGAAGTATTTAATTTTAATAAATTTATTAGTGATTGCGATATTGATGTGTCTAAATTTGTGAATGGAATATATTTTGTTGAGATTTTAATCGATGATGCAGTATTGGGTAATTATAAATTAATAGTTAATAAGTAAAGAAATATGAAAAGACTTTTGACATTTTTTGTTGCATTCGTTATTGTTTCATGTGGTAAGGAGGAATCTTTTACAATAAAGGGAAGATTTTTAAATGGCACTACAAATGTACCTTACCAAAATGTGAAGATAGATTTTACAAAAATAATCGGTACTCCTGGATTCACAAGATCGACTGATTTGGGAGTAGCTTATACAGATGAAAATGGTGATTTCAGTTTTAATTATTCGATTGGTGAAAATGAAAATGGAAAGCTTCAATTAATTTTTGGAGGCAATGGAATTACAGAAATGTTAGCTAAGGGTGGACTAGATTTAGCAAGAAATAATTCAATGAATTTTTATTTGTCAGATAGTTGCAAATCTATTTTTAGCTTTCAAACGAATAGGCAGTTAAACGATAATGAAATTTTAAAGGTTTATTCATTTAATGATGCATTTGATACATTATTTTTTTCAAAAAGCGATTCTTTAGATTTAGATTTCAAATTTCCTATTAGAACTAAAAAAATGTTTGGAGCAGTTGGAGTCGATAGAATAAGTCCAGATTCAACTATTTCAATTTTTAACTCTAGTTTCGAAATGGATGGAGATCCAATAATTAACAACATAATGTTAAACTATTAATTTAAAAACAATGAAAATAAACACTTTAAGTAAACTTATTCTTGTTCTGATTGTATTTTCAGTATTTACACAATCTTGTAAAAAAGATGAGAAAACGACAACTCCATTCACTCCAACGACTGGTATTACTGCAAAAATTAATGGCAAATCATTTACAGATGATAGTACCACAGAGGCATTTAAAAACAGCACAATTTCTACATCCATTTATGCAATTAATACTGCAGGAAGCAGTTCTATAGGGATCGGTTTTGGTGCTGTGTCTGCAGGTACATTTACGATTGGTAGTGGTAATCATGGTGCGACATATAAAGCATATGATATCAATGGTAATGATACTATATATAGTGCTACCCAAGGAACTTTTATTATATCAAAATATGATTTAATAAATAATAAATTATCTGGCACATTTAGTTTCACAGCTAAAAATTCAGCTACTGGAAGAACTGTTTCAATTACAGAAGGTGTAATAACTGATATTCCAATTGTAGAATAATTGTATTTTATAAGAATCTCTTATTCCTTTCATTCATATAGCCTATTTATTATTTTTACGAATGTAAATAGGCTTATGAAATACATTCTCTCTTTATTCCTCATTGTTAGTATTTATGCTTGCAGCAAAAGCGACAAAGAAA
>CAJBVG010000241.1 GCA_903958995.1 uncultured bacterium
GAAGTTTTCTGAAAAACGTTTAGATATCGGTCCATAAATTGGATCCAATCTTAAGGCCATATCAGCTGTAGTCATCATTGGAGCGTGACGTTTATTAGGATCGTGCGCATCTTCAACAAGTGTATCTGCATTCTCACCAACTGCTTTCCATTGAAAAGCACCTGCTGGACTTTTTACGAGTGTCCATTCGTAGTTAAAGAGTGTTTCAAAATAACCATTATCCCATGTTGTAGGATTTGGTTTCCAAGCACCTTCGATTCCACTGGTAATGGTGTCGCCACCTTTACCTGAACCGTAGCTGTTTAACCAACCCATACCCATGTCTTCAAGACTAGATGCTTCGGGTTCGCGACCAACGTGGCTTGCACTTGCAGCTCCATGGGCTTTACCAAAAGTATGCCCACCTGCTACTAATGCAACTGTTTCTTCATCATTCATTGCCATACGAGCAAAGGTTTCACGAATGTCTTTTCCTGATGCCAATGGATCTGGTTCACCGTTTGGACCTTCAGGGTTCACATATATTAATCCCATTTGCACTGCAGCTAATGGATTATCTAATTCTCTATCGCCTTTATATCGGTTATCACCTAACCAGTTTGTTTCATTTCCCCAGTTAATATCTTGTTCTGGTTCCCAAATATCTTCACGACCACCTGCAAATCCGAAAGTTTTGAAACCCATCGATTCCAATGCACAGTTACCCGCTAGAATCATTAAATCTGCCCAAGAAATTGAATTACCATATTGTTGTTTAATTGGCCAAAGCAAAAAACGCGCTTTATCTAAATTACCATTGTCTGGCCAACTATTAATAGGCGCAAAACGTTGATTACCGGTACCTGCTCCACCACGTCCATCTGAAATACGATAAGTACCAGCACTATGCCAAGCCATACGAATAAATAAGGGTCCATAATGTCCATAATCTGCAGGCCACCAATCTTGTGAAGTTTTCATCAAATCGAAGATGTCTTTTTTAATCGCTTTCAAATCTAATTTCTTAAACTCTTCAGCATAGTTAAACCCTTTGTTCATTGGGTCCGACAAATTAGAATGCTGACGAAGGATTCCTAAATTTAATCGGTTTGGCCACCAATCTTTATTTGAAGTTCCTGTGCCTGCGGTTTGTTTCATTTGTCCATGTGGAAAAGGACATTTGCTTTCGTTTGAATTACTCATTTTTATTATGATTTAATATTATTGTTGAATTTCCCTGTTATTTGAAGTTTTATATCTTGAACTTTGAAGTTTTTTATTTTGTTGGCTTCAAAATACTCATTTATAAGGTTGTTAAGTTTTTCGTCTACATAATCTTCTATCCTATCTGTTTCAGCACAATATAAATGATGATGATTAGATAGTATAGCATCATAACGCATGATGTCTTTTTCTGTTTTTACTTTTTTCAAAAGTGTGTTTTCTACTAAAGAATCTAAGACATTATAAACAGTCCCCACAGAAATATTGGGATGATTTTCTTTTATATAATCAATTACATTTTCAGCAGTTGGATGATTATTCAACTTAACAATTGCCTCGTATATAGCCACACGCTGTGGTGTAACTTTCAGTCCTTTCTCTTGAAGCTTTTCTCTGAAAATAATATCCATTTTTGATTTTAGAAGAATTTTGAATTAATACACAATGATAATCATTCTTATTTAGGAATAAATATTTTTTGAAAAAATTCTAAATTCTAAATTCTAAATTATTTGTTCTAAATACCCTGTGACTCTGCCTGCCTCGGCGTATGACGAGGTGACTCTGTGTTAAAGAAATTAAATTGTTTATGCCTAATCACAGAGACACAAAGACACAAAGTTAAATTAGCACATTAACTAATTGTTCAAATAACGTCATCGCATTAACATTTTATTTCATTAACATTTTACCTCATTAACATATTAACATATTAGATAAAACCCCTCCGGGGTTTTGGGGGATCGGGGGGTGCACTTTTGCTACTGATATACGACCCCGCTGGGGTCGAAGATTAGTAGGGTCGAAATTGCGAAATGGCGTTTTGTTCTGTCGTATGAACTTAGGTTAATGAGTTTCAGTATACTGTTTGAAATTATTTAGTATGGCTTGCCAACCTTGTTTTTGCAATTCAACAGAATTTTCTGTTTCAGGATCAAACGTTATGCTCATTTCGGTATGATTGCCGAGTTGGTTAAATTCAATATTGGCATAACGGCCACCAAATTCATACGTAAAGTTTTTTCCAACATTAATTTCAGTATAAATAGCTTCGAAGTCGAATCCGAAACTCCCATCTTTTGCTTCCATACGTGCAATATATTTTCCACCCACTTCCATAGTATTTGAAGCAGTTGGACAATGCCAACTAGGGTCAGCAAAATTCCAATTGATAATGTGTTCGGGTTTTGTATAGTAGTCCCATACTTTTTGTAAATCGCATAATAGCGTTGCTTGAATTATTATTTTTTCCATATTCATTGATCAAAAGTTCAAATTAAGAAAAAAAAATTGAGTTGTGATCCCGATAGCTATCGGGAGTGAGTTGTGAGTTTTGAATTGTGAGTTGTGAGTTTTGAATTGTGAGTTGTTAGTTGTGAATTGTGAGTTACATTAATTTACAACTTAAAATTTACAACTTACAACTTAAAGTGTCTCTGTTATTAAGAACTTTTTTAGCATTTTTCTTCCTAATCACAGAGACACAAAGACACGGTGGCGAATTTGCGAATCGACAAAAAGGCACTGGACACTGGACAATTAATTAATTATCTAATTCAATTTAGAATTTAGAATTTAAAACTTAGAATTTATATGTAATTGTTCAAATTCAATTTACGCTCCCGATAGCTATCGGGATGCACATTTACGCATATTCGCATTTAATATTTGTCCAGTGTCCTTTGTCCAGTGTCCAGTGTCTAATTAGCACATTGAATTATAGTTTTATAAAAAGTTCTAA
>CAJBVG010000242.1 GCA_903958995.1 uncultured bacterium
TGGCATTTATCTTCTGATGATGGTACTTATCGTTACTATGGTGCTATTCAAAAAAATAATAAAGAGAAGCTAGAACTGTATCCCCTATTCGATAATTCAAAATACATCCCGAAACCTGAAGACACTATATTAAACAAGGATTCATGGTATGGTGCACATTATTACACCATCGCAGAAACTCAAAAATCTCCTAAAAACAAACAATATATTTTATTGGGTTGGAAAGGTGATGATATTAAAATCAATCAAAAGGTGATTGATGTTTTAAGTTTTAACAAAGAAGGCAAACCCGTTTTTGGCGCTCCTATCTTTGATTTTAAAGATTCGGTAACCACGCGTGTCATATTCAAATACTCAAGATCAGTTTCGATGATGCTTCGTTACTTACCATCAAAAAAATGGATTGTTTACGACCATTTAGCTAGTCCAAACGCAACCCAATTAGGCATGTACGAGTATTACGGACCAGATTTATCTTACGACGGACTAAAATTAAAACGTAAAAAATGGTTCCTCATGGAAAACATCGATTTGCGTAATGAAAAATCGGAGTTGGATAAATTGTTTATTGATCCACGAGAAGAAAAATAATTTGCTAATCCCGTATAAACGGGACAAGTTGTGCCGTTCGTCGGAGCGTCCTCGCTCCGACAAAAAGACTTTCCGAAGTACAATTTAAAATGTCGAAGCGAGGTCCCCGTTCGTCGGAGCGTCCTCGCTCCGACAAATCACTTAAATGTCGAAGCGAGGACGCTTCGACGAACTGCAAATTACCTATTAACATATTATCCCATTAACATATTAACATATTAAATTATCCCATTAACATATTAACATATTAATCAGATATTTCTTATTTTGCCTATTGTATTAACAAACATCTATGGCAAATCTATTCCACAAAACAATTACTGTTTTAGCATTAGGCTCAGTACTTATTTTAGAAGGTACGACATCCCTTTACGCACAAAAGAAAGAACTTAGCAATGATATCATTTGGGGTAAACCTCAGTTTTCAGCAAAAGCAATTTCTGGACTACGTTCAATGAATGATGGGAAGCACTACAGTTCCTTTTATACCAATCCAGATACCAAAGCAACTTATATCCTTGCTTACGAATACGCCACTGGAAAAGTAACCGATACCATTTTAAAATCATCGGAACTGAAAATCATGATTGGTAATGATGTTCAGAAAATACAGATGGACAATTACGAGTTCAGTGGTGATGAAACTAAAATCTTAATTTCAAATAGTTCAGAAGGAATTTACAGACACTCTTCTAAAGAGTTGAATTATATTTTCGATCGTAAAACTCGTCGTTTGCAAAACTTATCCGACTTCGGGAAGCAAATGTTTGCAAGCTTTTCGCCTAATGGAGATAAGGTTGCTTTTGTTCGCGATAATAATATTTTTGTAAGAGATGTTGCTACTAGAGAAGAAGTAAAAGTTACTGATGATGGAGAATGGGAACACATTATTAACGGTTGGTGTGATTGGGTTTACGAAGAAGAGTTTGGCTACGCTCCTGCTTTTCAATGGTCGCCTGATGGAAAGAATATTGCCTTTTATAAATTCGACGAAAGTGCTGTAAAGCGTTTTAATATGGCGATGTACGGTGAATTATATCCGAAAGATTATCAGTATAAATACCCAAAAGCTGGAGAGAAAAATTCTACTGTTAGTATTCATATCTACAACTTAACTTCTGCTAAAACTACTGGAGTAGATATTGGTAAGGAGACTGATCAATACATTCCGAAAATTAAATGGACTGCCGATCCAAACAAACTTTGTGTAATGCGTTTAAATCGCCATCAAAATAAATTGGAATACTTAATGGCAGATGCAAATTCAGGTTCTACCAAAGTATTTCTAACCGAAACATCGAAAACATACATTGATATTTCAGACGATTTAACTTTTTTGAATGATCAAAAAACGTTCATTACTTCTTCGGAAAAAGAAGGATATAATCAATTGTACTTATATGATATCAGTGGTAAACTGATTAGAAAAATCACTACAGGAAATTGGGACTTAAGTGCTTTTTACGGAATGGATGCCACTCAAAAAACCATCTACTTCCAAGCGGGAATGGCAAATCCAACGCAAAGAGAAATTTACAAAATCAATATTAATGGTAAAGGGCTTAAGAAAATAAGTTCAGCAACAGGAACCAACACAGCCTTCTTTAGTAATGGTTGCAATTACTTCATCAACTATTATTCGAACGCAAACACACCAAACTTTATCACCTTAAATGATAATGCAGGAAAGCAAATTAGAGTATTAGAAGATAATAAAAAACTGAATGATCGCTTAGCTGAATATAACTTAACGAAGAAAGAATTCTTAACGGTTACTACTTCAGAAGGTGTTCAGTTAAATGCATGGATGATGAAACCATCTAACTTCGATCCAGCTAAAAAATACCCAGTATTTATGTTTTTATATGGTGGACCAGGTTCGCAACAAGTATTAGATTCATGGGGTGGCGCGAATTACATGTGGTACCAAATGCTAACACAAAAGGGATACATAGTATTTTGTGTAGACAATAGAGGAACAGGTGCTCGCGGAGCAGAGTTCAAAAAAATGACACATTTACAATTAGGTAAATACGAAACCATCGACCAAATTGAAACAGCGAAATGGTTAGGAAAACAAAGCTATGTAGATGCCTCAAGAATTGGAATTCAAGGATGGAGCTACGGTGGCTATATGTCGTCGTTGTGTATTACCAAAGGAGCTGACGTGTTTAAAATGGCTATTGCTGTTGCACCAGTAACCAATTGGAAATACTACGATTCTATCTATACAGAACGTTACTTACATACACCACAAGAAAACAAAAGTGGTTATGAAGACAACTCTCCTATTAACTTCGTGAATAAACTAAAAGGAAATTATTTAATCATCCATGGAACAGCTGATGACAATGTACATTTCCAAAATTCTGTGGATATGATTGATGCGATGGTTAAAGCAAATAAGAAATTTGAATCGGCTTATTATCCGAATAAGAACCATGGCATTTTAGGAGGAACAACTAGGTTGCATCTTTATAATAAGATGACTGATTTCATTTACAATAGTTTATAAGTATTGAGAATTGAGATATTAGAAAGTTACTTTATCTAATATCTCAAAATACAATTTCTAAATTATAAAATCTAAAATCTAAAAATGAAAAATCACCCACGCGGGCTCTTCGTTCTCTTTTTCACAGAAATGTGGGAACGATTCGGCTATTACTTAATGTTAGGAATACTTCTACTCTATCTTACTGATGGGGCTAAAGGTGGAATGGGACTTGATAAAAAAGAAGCATCGGACATTGTAGGAACTTATTTAGGATTGGTTTATTTAACACCATTTCTTGGAGGTTTATTGGCCGATAGAATTTTAGGTTACCGAAGATCAATCTTAATTGGCGCCATATTAATGTCGGCTGGGTATTTTGGATTAGCCATACCTAACATGACTGCCTTTTGGATTTCAGTGCTTTTAATTATTGTAGGAAATGGGTTCTTCAAACCTAATATATCTACACTTCTCGGGAATTTATACTCAACAGATAAATACAAAGACCAAAAGGATGCTGGGTACAATATTTTTTACATGGGTATAAACGTTGGTGCATTCATTTGCAATTTCGTAGCAGCTTATATGCGTAATGAGTATGGATGGGGATATGCATTTGCTGCCGCTGGAGTTGGAATGCTTGTGGGTGTAATTTGGTTCTTATCAGGAACAAAACATATCATCGAAGCTGATATTAAAAAACCTGCGGGTGAAAATGATTTGCCTGTTGCTAAAGTACTGCTTTACGTTTTTTTACCAGCAATACTGTTTGGTGTTTTAGGTTGGTTTATACCAGGTAACATTTTCGGAACAGATTCTACTGATGCCTTTATCATAGCTTGTATACCTGTCATTATTTTTTACATCAATTTAATGATGCGTGCAGAGAAATCAGAGCGAAAACAAATAGCTGCTTTACTTTCTATTTTTGGTGTGGTTATTATATTTTGGGCAGTGTTTAAACAAAACGCATCTGCACTAACCACATACGCTGAAACCTATACCGACAGAAGCATTCCACAAA
>CAJBVG010000243.1 GCA_903958995.1 uncultured bacterium
CGTCGCTTCGAAATAAAAAATTACTGACGGTGGCTGAGCGGAGTGGTTACTGAGCGTAGCCGAAGTACCGAAGCCACCGTAATAATTGAATAATTCAATTTAGAATTTAGAATTTAGAATTTAGAATTCTACTTTCGCTAATTCTATATAATCCGGCCTGTCCGCCAATGAAGTGTGTTTGAATGTTTGTACAACCATGCCTTTGTGGATGACAAAGATGCCGGGCATTTGGAAGCCGTCGCCGATAAATGGGCGGGGTGGGTTCATATTAAAAATTGCGTGAATAACTCCGCGAATAATGACGTTGATTCCGAATAGTTGCAAGAGTGTTCCTCTACCCAATCCGAATGCTTTGTATATTTTTTTCTCTGGATCGGCGATGCGTGGAATATCATCAATACCGTATTGTTTCGTAATTTCTTGAGCAGTTGCTTCATCAACCAAATGCACCAACACAATTTTTGTTCCTGCCGATTCAATGTGCTTTCTATTTTTAGAAATCTCCAATAAGGCTTCTCTACAAAACGGACATCCAAAATGCCTAAGAAATACAAGCATTGTAGGATGTTGGTCGGTATGTGCTTGTAAAGAAACACCAGTATTCGTATGAATATTTTCGAGTGATTTTAACTTGCGTGGATTCATATCATACGCAGACAATTCGGTTGTGCTTTGGTGATGTTCGAACGCAAAATATAAAATGATACCGAATGGAATTAACCAAACCACATCATTGGCGAGTATCATACTTGTTAAATGTTTTGGCAATACCCCAACGTAAACGTAGTAGAAGTAAAACATACTTGCCATAATTTTTACAGAGAATCCAATAAAAATAATTAGCCAATGTTTAAAGGGTTTGCGATTTGCAATAATGTAAGCTATACCAAACAAGACTTCCATCACCCCAATGGCTTTGATTGTCCAATGGGCATTCGGGAAGCTAAGATTAAGATGCTCTAAATAATACGATGGCATAAAAAAAGCAATAGCGCCCCACAAAATATTGTAGACCCCTGCTGCTATTAATATGTACTGCATCCATGGACGCGGTGCTACTATTTTCATCTTTCGTATTAAATTCTAACTGGTAACTGGTGACTGGTAAATCGTGTATAGTAACCTATAACTCGTATAATAAATCGAGGTACAAGGTACGAACGACGAGCTACGAATGACGAGCTACATAAATCAATAAACTAACTTTAGTGCAAAGTGTTTGCCTACACGACTACTTTTTTTAGTAATTGCGGCTTACAAATGCTCATCAAAGTAGCGTGTTATAGTGTTATAGAGGTGTACGCGGTCTTTCCCTTTCACATTGTGCGGGTGACCAGGGTACATGAAATAGTCTAATAAAACACCTTTATCTACGCATTTCTTCACAAATGCTTGGCTATTTTGCCAAACCACCACATCATCAACAGTCCCGTGAATCATCAATAATCGCCCTTTCAGCTGATCCGCGAAGTTCAATAAATTACTTTCTTTATAGCCTTCTGGGTTATCATTCGGAGTATCCATATAGCGTTCGGTGTACATAATCTCATACATACTCCAATCGATTACTGGTCCGCCGGCAACTCCCACTTTAAACACTTTGTTCGCTTTGGTCATCATCGTGGTGGTCATGAATCCGCCAAAACTCCAACCATGAACTCCAATGCGATTGGTATCTACATAAGATAGTGATTTCAAATAATCCACACCTTTTAGTTGGTCGGCTAATTCTACTTTCCCTAAGTTACGATGCGTAGCTTGTTCAAAATCTCTACCGCGGAACATCGTACCTCTTGAATCTACGGTGTACACGATGTATCCTTTTTCGGCCATCACTTGGAACCATAAATTTGCTCCACCTAACCATGAGTTCGAAATTAATTGTACATGTGGTCCTGCGTAAACATAAATAACTACTGGGTATTTTTTTGTAGCATCGAAATTTGTTGGTTTGAAAATTCGAGTAAACAAATCTGTTTTTCCATCGGCTGCTTTAATGCTTGAAATATTCATTTCACCAAGCGAATAACCGTTCAATGGATTTGTTGAAACAAGTAATGATTTTTCTTTTGCCCCTTTAGTTGATACGAGTTGAATAACACGAGGTGTTTCGGTATTCGAATAATTATCGATGAACGAAGTAGCTTGTGTATTTAGGGTAATGGCATGCGTACCGAGCTCTGAAGTTAATTTTGTTCGCTTACCCGTTTTTAAATCAACCGAATATAAATCTCTATTAATTGGACTGCTTTCTGTACTAGTATAATACGCTGTTTTTTCTTTGGCATCTAAGCCTAAGAAATCAACCACCACCCAATTCCCCGATGTAATTTGCTTTACTAATTTCCCTTCTTTACTGTATAGATAAAGGTGACGGTATCCATCACGTTCCGAATGCCAAATGAAATTTCCGTTCGATAAAAAGATCATAGGTTCATTAGGCTCTACATATTTTTCATCTTTCTCGGTGAATAAAGTTTTAACGAATTCTCCTGTGTTCGCATCGTATTCATTCAAGTTCATTTCATGATAAGAACGAGATACCACTGCAACGAAAATTGATTTTCCGTTTTTGCTCCAAGCTACATTGGTTAGGTATTGATCTTTCGGACCAGCAATTTTTAGGGAGATGGTTTTTGCTGCACGAATAGAATATACACCAACACTCACTTCATGTGAAGCTTGCCCTGCCATAGGATATTTAATGTTATTAAGTTTCGCTGGAGTAGAACTGATATCCACCAAAGGGTAATCGGTTACCATGGTTTGGTCCATTCTATAGAACGCAATTTTATCATTGCTCGGCGACCAAAATATTCCTTTTAGAATGTTGAATTCATTACGGTGTACGGCTTGTCCGTTTACAATATCTTTATTTGTTTCATTCGTAATAGAAACTGATTTTTCTGAATTAGAATAATACAAATTATTATCAACCGTATAGGCCATTGCCGTTTTATCAGCATTCCATTCCTGGTTAGCTGCATTGTCTTTTATCACTAATTTTGTAGAAGTGATTTTCGACTTATAGTTTAATGCTTTGTAATTAGCTCCATCATTAAACAACAACTCTTCATTGCTTAACCACGAAAAAATAGGAAGAGATTTTACTCCAGGATTTAATGCTGCTGCATAAAGTACGGTGTCATTTTTGCTTTTTGCTGAAGAAATAATGAGACATTCTTCTGCATTCTTCTTCCCTACATACGAGTAGTGTACCCCATCAGGTAGCCACTGCAAGTACTTCAAATTTTGAGGCATCAACGCCGAATTCATGAACGCATCGTTCATGGAAATGGTTTTCTGTTGTGCTGAGGCTATCGTAGTAAATAAAGATAGTATGATAAAAAGTTTTTTCATGATGAAGGGTTAATATGCAATTATACAATTCTTTTTCAATAAAAATATTGTGCGATAAACTCAAGTCATTTCATCAAACTTGTCAATCCCCTCAACAGTCATAAGTCATTTTATCAAACTAGTCACGCCCCTCAACTTCTCTAATTCATTTCATCAAACTAGTTATACCCCTCAACTTCTCTAATTCATTTCATCAAACTAGTCAAACCCCTCAACTACGCTCCGCTCCGTTCGGGGACCAGGTCGATTTCGCTCCAAAAAAAAGAAAGGAGAGAGGAGGAGGATTTGACAAGTCATTTCATCAAACTAGTCAAACCCCTCAACTTCGCTTCGCTCCGTTCGGGGACCAAGTCGTTTTCGCTCCGGAAAAAAAAGAA
>CAJBVG010000244.1 GCA_903958995.1 uncultured bacterium
AGCTGCAATTGTGAGTGGGCTAAATGTGTATGGGATGGATAACATTTCAGAAGTCGTAGGATTTTTTACAGGAGAGAATGTGGTCGAGCCGTTTCAGCTGAACACTCGTGAAGATTTCTTTTCGAAAGCAGAAGATTTCGACACCGATTTTTCGGATGTGAAAGGGCAGGAGAACATTAAACGCGCTATGGAAATTGCTGCTGCCGGAGGGCACAATGTTATACTGATTGGTCCGCCTGGTGCAGGAAAAACCATGCTCGCAAAACGCTTAGCAACCATACTGCCTCCATTAAGTTTAAGTGAAGCATTAGAGACTACAAAAATTCATTCTGTAGCAGGGAAATTAAAATCGAATGATGCCTTAGTTTCAACGCGACCATTTCGATCTCCACATCATACCATCTCCGATGTGGCATTGGTGGGCGGTGGCGGTTTTCCTCAACCAGGTGAAATTTCTTTAGCACATCACGGTGTTTTATTTTTAGATGAATTACCTGAATTTAAGCGCACCGTTTTAGAAGTAATGCGACAACCTTTAGAAGAACGAAAGGTCACTATCTCTAGAGCGAGGTTCTCTATTGAATACCCCGCAAGCTTTATGCTTATTGCTTCTATGAACCCTTGCCCATGTGGGTACTTTAATCACCCCGACAAAGATTGCACTTGTGGTCCGGGAGTTGTACAACGTTACATGAGCAAAGTGTCGGGTCCATTACTCGATCGAATCGACATTCATATCGAAGTAACACCCGTTAGTTTTAACGAATTATCGGACGAGCGTTTATCAGAAAAAAGTGCAAGCATTCGAGAACGTGTAGTTCAAGCAAGAGCCATTCAATCGGAACGGTTCAAAGAAAATAAGTTAGTACACTGCAATGCGCAAATGAGCACTAAAAAGGTTCGTAGTGTTTGTAAAATCTCCGAAGACGGAAATAATATTCTAAGAAGTGCGATGGAAAAATTAGGACTCTCAGCTCGTGCGTACGATCGAATTTTGAAAGTAGCCAGAACTATTGCCGATTTGGAATCTTCGGAAGATATTAAATTAGAACACCTCTCGGAGGCTATACATTATAGGAGTTTGGATAGAGATACCTGGGGTTAATATGTTAATGAGATAATATGTTAATGGGATAATTCATTATATTAGATTAAACATATAACACCCCATATGGAATCTTCAGCACTTACAAGTATTTTTTTACCACTAGCACTTGGCATTATAATGCTAGGCTTAGGCTTATCGTTAACATTGGATGACTTCAAAAGAGTTGTGCTATATCCAAAGGCTATTCTCATTGGATTAGTTTGTCAGATGATATTATTGCCAACAATCTGTTTTGTTATTGCATTAACATTTGGATTGCCACCTGAACTAGCCGTTGGGTTAATGCTATTGGCAGCTTCACCGGGTGGAGCGACAGCAAACTTATATAGCCATCTTTCTAAAGGCGATGTTGCACTAAATATTAGTCTAACAGCGGTGAATAGTTTGCTAACTCTTTTCACATTGCCATTTATTGTAAATTTCTCTATTGGATATTTTTTAGAAGGTGGACAAGTTATACCCATGCAGTTTAAAAAAGTGATGGAAGTTTTTGCCATAGTTTTAGTGCCAGTAACTATTGGAATGTTAGTTAGAAATAAATCTAATAGTATAGCACAGAAATTAGACAAGCCAGTTAAAATCCTTTCGGCTTTGTTTTTAGTTTTAATTATAGCAGCTACCATTATAAAAGAGAAAAGTCAAATCGCTTTGTATTTTGAACAAGTTGGATTAGCGGCCTTATCTTTTAATATATTAAGTATGGCAATGGGATATTATGTTCCGTATATATTTAATATTGGCAAGAAGCAAGCCATTGCAATTGGTATGGAAATCGGAATACACAATGGAACACTTGCCATATATATTGCTTTAAGTGTTATTGGGAATAGTACGATGAGCATTCCGCCAGCAGTATATAGTTTGATAATGTTTTTTACTGCCGCACTGTTTGGATATATGGTGAGTAGAAAGCAGAATTAGCCCTGTTACTTTTTTAAAAATACTTTGTAGAAGAAGAATGAAGTAAGCAACCCTAGTGGGGCTATTAAAAGGGTTCGAAGCATTACAATATTATATTCACCGTATGATTTGATTCTATATAAGTCAAGTAAGATGAAAAAAATAACGTAAATAAAAATAATTAATAATAGGTTTCTATTTTCTCTAATCTTGTTCGCGTAAAATTCAATTCCGTTTTTTCTTACTTTGAAATAGGCAATGAAATAAAAAGTTGAAGATAATAGAAAAATAATATGAGTGTCGAATCTAGAAACTGGGATGACAAAAAATGAACACAACAATAAAAGCAATGCACTTAATAGTAATCGGTTTGGGTTTAGGAAGTAACTGAACATTTCTTTGAGTTGTGAGTTAAGAGTTTTGAGTTGTGAGTTGTTGTTTGGTGAAAATAAGCAAGTTTTCTTATATTGTATTATAATCACCTACTATGAGTAAGAAATTTTTATGTACAATGAACCCGAAATCGGGTACTCATAAGGCGGCAAAAATGTTGTCGGCATTGCGAAATGATTTTCCTGATGATGTTTTTATCGTATTAGAAAGCAAGAGTGCGGGATATTTCACTCGTTTTATAGATGATACCATACTTGCTGATATCGATGCTGTATTGGTATTAGGAGGCGATGGCACGATGCATGATGTGGTGAATGCACTTCATATTAATAATAAACTAAACATCCCTGTATTATTATTCCCTGCAGGGAGTGGTAATGCCTTTAATCACGATTTCGATTCACTAACCTATAAAAAAGCAGCTGATCGATTACGTCAGTTTCGAATAATGGAAATTGATTTAATGCAAATTACATACAACGATCAATCTTGCATTTCATTCAACATGATTGGTTGGGGCTTGGTGAATGATATTAGCCACCTCGCCGAAGACATGCGTTGGCTTGGGCCAGCGCGCTATACTGCTTCTTCTGTTATTGGTTTACTGCCGAATCCTTCTTCTCATTTAAAAGTAAAATTAGATGATGACATTGAATACGATGAAGATTTTTCGTTTGTATTAATTCTCAATACTAAACATACAGGCAAAGGAATGAAGATGGCTCCTTATGCAGATCTTCAAGATGGATTAATGGATGTTTTACTCGTACGTAAAACTTCACTGAAAAATTTATTGGTACTCTTCCCAAGTATCTATTCAGGGAAACATGTAAACTCTAAATACTTGGAATACCGTCAAGTGAAATCAATCAGCTTAGACTCCGATTCTATTCAACAACTAACCATTGATGGTGAAATAAAAGGGAATGCTCCGTTAGAAGTGAGAATGTTGGAGCAGAAACTCGCAATCATTGGCTGACATTGGTGACCAGTCACCAGCTACCAGCTACCATTCACCAGTTACCATTCACCAGTTACTAATTACTACTTCCGCCACGAATCCAAAAACGAAATATACCCTGCGATATCTTCTTTGTATCCGTGTGTAACAGTTAATGGATTTCCTTCGGCATCAACAATAACATACAAAGGTTGGGCATTGCTGTTGAATTTAGAAACTTGTAAATCCACATTTCTATTGCCTAATGTTTTTACTTTTTTGCCAGTGTATTTAGAAACATATTTTTCTGCTTCAGACAATTCTGTACGATCATCAACATATAAAGAAACAACTACGAAATCGTTTTTTAATCTTTTTAAAACTTCTGGATCTGGCCATACTGCATTTTCCATTTTACGGCAATTTGTACAGCTGTGTCCGGTGAAGTCTAAGAATACAGGCTTACCTACTTTCTTCGCATAAGCTAATCCTTCTTCATAATCGAAGAACGCATCAATACCTAGAGGTGCATGTAATCTGTCGGCATATTTTTTAGAACCAGTAGAGTGCAATGCATCATTGCTTGAGCTTGTAAATGTTCTTGTGTATAAATCGAAATCTTGTGTTCCTTGGTGTGGTAAAAATCCGCTTACAGCTTTTAATGGAGCTCCCCATAATCCTGGGACTAAATAAAGCGCAAAACTTAAGGTGATGATAGATAAAAATAATCGAGTTACGGAAACGTGTTTCACTTCGCTATCATGTGCGAATCTTAATTTTCCTAATAAATAGAAACCTAACATCGCGAAAATTATAACCCATAAAACAATAAACACTTCACGGTCTAAAATTCTCCAATGGTAAGCCATATCCACATTCGATAAGAATTTTAAGGCGAATGCTAATTCAATAAATCCTAAAGTAACTTTAACAGAGTTCAACCATCCGCCAGATTTTGGCATCGAGTTTAACCACGATGGGAAAATTGCGAACAAGGTAAATGGTAAGGCTAATGAAATAGAGAAGCCTAACATTCCTAAGAATGGGCCCATGTATTGCCCTTTGTTTGCAGCATCTACAAGCAATGTTCCAATAAGTGGTCCAGTACAAGAGAACGAAGCAATCGCTAAAACAACCGCCATAAAAAATATACCTAACAAACCACCTTTGTCTGCTTTCTGATCTGCTTTAGTTGACCATGAACTTGGTAAAGTAATTTCGAATGCTCCAAAAAATGAAGTAGCAAATACCACTAACACTAAGAAGAAAACTAAGTTGAAAATGGCATCGCTAGATAATTCATTCAATGCACTTGCTCCTAATAATATGGTAATGCCTAATCCTAAGGCTACATAAATAACGACTATAGATAATCCATAAATTAAAGCTTTACGAATACCCACTGCACGTGATTTACTTTGTTTGGTAAAGAAACTTACCGTTAGTGGAATCATCGGGAAAATACATGGCATTAATAAAGCCACAAAGCCGAATAAAAACCCTTGGAAAAATATTCCCCACATCGAATTGTCTGCTTCAGGAGATTTTCCTAAAGTAGAGTCTGCTAAACTTTTTGTAGTATCTGATTTTGCTGAATCTAAAGCTGGTGTATTAGATGCAGTAGTTGAATTGGC
>CAJBVG010000245.1 GCA_903958995.1 uncultured bacterium
AGGTGAAGGTATAAAAAAAGTGCCTCAACTTCCGTTGAGGCACTAAAAAAAATTAATAAGTACAACTAATTTTTATTGTTTTATCACTCTATAAACCACATCATTTATGCGAATGATGTATACACCAACATTGTAATTACTTAAATCTAACTCTCCTTTATTTTCAATCGATTTGGTCTCTATTAGTTTACCTAACATATCAAATACTTGTAGTGTATAGGTTTTGTTTTCTGGTAAACCATCGATATAAACAATATCATGAGTTGGATTTGGATATAGCTTAATTGTACTTAACAATTGATCCTGTTGAATACCTACAGTAGTAGTCTTTTTCACTTGAATACCACTTCTGCGATTATTGCCTTGATAGGTTCCCCAACTAGGTTCAGTTACTGCTGATGACACTCCTCTTCCATATGTAGAGAGATCTTTGTCCCAGAACGCTATTACCTTGCCACCAAGCGTTCCAATGTACGTAGTACCACTAATGTGTAATATGTTTGCATTAATCGCTGTAGAGTCTTTATAATACCAATACAACCTCGATGTCGTATCAACTGCACTTAACAAGCCTTGTTCATTACTGAAATAGATGAAACCCTTATTCGAAATCGCAGGAGTTGAGCGAATTGCTGCTCCTGAATTATAATCCCATACAATTGATCCAGTTGAGTTTTTTAGTTTATATAATTTACCATTTTCACATCCTACATAAATGAATCCATTTCCATCAATTATTGGTGATGATGTTACTTTAGATCCTAAAGCAGATGACCAATTCACCGTAACAGTACCATTAGCGTTGAAAGTTAATTTTGCAAGTTTACCACTCTTCGTTCCAACATATACATTTCCATTAATATCTATTGCTGGTGAAGTAGTAATTGTATCATTTAAATTATACTTCCATTTAGGAATAGAGCCATGTGAGGTACTTGTAGTAATATCGAAACCATAAATATTTCCAATTTGATCTGGGAATATTAATTTTCGATCTGAAGTGATAACTGCAGACGATACAATTGGAGCATCACAAGTATAATCCCATGCAACCATACCTCCTAATTTGTAATTGATAGCGAAGAACTTTTTGTTTGAAACTCCGACGTAAATTCGTTGCAATGCTGAATCGATTGTTGGTGTTACATCCGTTAAACCTCCCAAACTAATTGAACCAAACAATGGAGTACCCGTTTTGGTAAAGCCATTTAACAAAGAGCCATTGGTAATCAATACTGAAGAATCACTTGTTACCGACGGAGTGGTTCTGATTTGTTGAGTTACAATTAAATCAAAATTTGTTTTACCTGTTGAATCTATTTGAATTGTCTTTGCACCTAATCCATTAATGTAGCTATAATCTGCTGCATAAATTAGATTATCTGTTGCTGCAGTTAAACCAGCGTATACTGGCCCATTCATGTTCTTTACAAAAGTATTAATAGTAACCGTTGCAATACTCGAATCTTCTGCTAAATCACTATCATATACTTTCATTAATACTTTAGAAGTACCTTGTCTGAATCCATAGTTTAATGAAGTTGCATTCAATATTCGTTTATTATTAACGTACCACACCACACTATCAATCGTATTATCTAAATCATATGAACCTATAGATGAAAACTGATGCATAGTAGCTATTTTTCTGCCTTGGTTTGGCAAATAAACATTTTGCAATTTTACGGCTACTGGTGAAATATTAAATGGACTTGCAGAAATTGCATTACTTAAGTTACTTGTAATCCTATTGTAATTCATTGCTTTAATAGCATATCTAAACACAACATCGTTATCTAAGCTATCGTCAGTATATGTTACTGCACTATTGTTTAAGGTAGTATCTAACAACGTAAATACTTTGGATGCTGTATCAAATCTGTATATACCGAAGTTTTTAATCCTTGATATGTTCGAATATGACCAATACAATTTATTTGAATGATTCCCTGCCACTACCGAGTCTAAAATAGGCGTGTCTAATTTTGTCTCAAATGAATTAGTATTACTCCAATTACTTACGCCTAAGGTGTCGACTGATTTTACTCTCCAATAATAATATTCATTATAATTAAGATTATTTATAATTGTTTTCTGAGTATCAACAACAAGCTCATCAAGTAATGGAGTTATGAAACTACTCGAACTTGAGTACTGTATACGATACTGTGTTGCAAAATTATTCTTGTTCCATTTTAAAGTCGGATTAAGACTTGTGTTTAATTGATTATTTGTAGGTATAACTTGACTTAGAACGCCTAATGCTGTTGCTCTTCTCTCGTTACTGTAAACACTTAATATTTTTTGTTGGTTTACAGCTGCTACTCGGTAGTAGTAGAATTTGTTATTAAGTACACTAGAATCGGTGTAACTATAAATTCCTTGTACTACTGAGTCAATTAATAC
>CAJBVG010000246.1 GCA_903958995.1 uncultured bacterium
CAGCTCCCACCTATTGGATCGGAAATTAGTCCGGCGCTTAGCAAAACCTTACTCGAAGCACACTATGGTTTAAAAATCTATACCCTAGAATTAACCGAAGTAATGCGTCAGGAAAAGGAATCTGGAATTCTATATAATGCTACCGCCATTAGGAAACTAATTGCAGAAGATTTAAATTTCTCACCTACCTTAACCACAAAAGGGTATAATGACTTCTTCGCATTTAATGGCGACCGACTAGGTGATGGATTGCAATATGCGTATGATAAATATGGCATGGAAGATACATTGGTGATTTGTCGATCGAATAAAAATGCCAATAATTATAATCAACAAATACGTTCACGAATATTATATAGAGAAGAAGAAATTTCGGCAGGCGATTACTTGATGGTCGTAAAGAACAATTACTTCTGGTTACCCGAAGAAGAACAAGGTTTTATTGCCAATGGTGAGCTACTAAAGGTGCTTCGTGTTCGTAGAGAAGAAGAAATACATGGCTTTAAATTTGCCGAAGCTAGTGTTCAATTAATCGACTTCGAAAACCAGCCCGTTATTACGGTTAAAGTATTAATGAACACCTTATATTCTGAAAGTCCGGCGCTTACCCAAACCGAGCAAAAACAATTATACGATAGTGTAAGTGCTGATTATGCCGACATTCCGAATAAAAGAGAGCGCATGAAGGCGATTAAATCCGACCCCTATTTTAATGCCTTGCAAATTAAATTCGCTTATGCAGTTACTTGCCATAAGGCACAAGGTGGGCAATGGAAAGCTGTATTTATAGATCAGGGCTATTTGAATGAAGAAATGCTAAACAGCGACTTCTTAAGATGGCTATACACCGCCATTACTAGAGCCCAAAGTGAGGTGTTTTTAGTCAATTTCAACCAAAAGTTTTTTAAACTAGTAATGGGTAATGAGTATTGAGTAGTGAGTAAAGGGTATTTTTTGTACATTAGTTTTATGCATAAGATAATCATTTCATCAATTATAATTATTTTCATGAGCTCTTGTTGCATCAGCCATAAAGACGAATATATTCCTATGGGTTATCAAATGAGAGAATGGATACCTTATTTAACTAATGAAAAAGTTTTATTTCTAAGTTCCATAAACAAGGTTGATACACTTTCCATAATTAATTATTTTGATGGCAACGAGATCATTAAAAATTCTGAATGTGGCGATAGAAAATTTGAACAAAAATCCATTGAATTTAGATTTAATATTGATACTGCTTTTTATCTTAAAGCAATTGTATCTGATGTAAACTTTTATGGTATTGCGCCAAATGTGAAATTCAATTGGGATGAAAACAAAAATGAATTTATCAAAATTGCACCTGAAAACACATATTTTTATTCCAAATTCACCATTAATGGAATTGAATATAGCAATGTGATAAAAATCAATACAAGGTTAAATAACCAAGAAGCAAGTTTTTATTATGTCAAAAATTTAGGCATTTTAAGCATAGAGCGAGCTGATTCTACCAACTGGCATAAACTTTAATTATCTCAATACCCACTACCCATTACCCATTACCATAAATCATAATTTTTCAGTAAAATTGTCGTTATGCATAGAATGTTCGCAAAAAAACAATTCTTATTAATCATTACAGGGCTATTATTTATAAGCATAAATAGCAATGCACAGATTGGCGGAAGTAATAGTTTTACCTTTTTGAGATTACCATCAAGTGCTAAAATCACAGCATTAGGCGGTTATTCATCTATCGCTGCAGATGCAGAACTAGCAAACGTTACACAAAACCCTAGTTTATTAAACAACCGAATGGATAATATTTGGTCGTTAAATATTTGCAATTACTTTCAGGATATTCAATACGGACATATCGCTACTGCCTTCCAAATGAAAAATGTGGGGATGTTCGGAATCGGTATAAACTACATCAACTACGGGAACTTTGTATTAAGAGATGATATCGGTAATGAGCTAGGTAGTTTTAAAGCCAATGAAAACACTTTGAATTTCAGCTATGCTAATGCTTATCATCAATTTAGATATGGAGTTACCACCAAATTTTTATTCTCTAGCTTAGAATCCTATCGCTCAACAGGTGTAGCACTTGATTTAGGAGGTAGTTATACCGATAGTGCTAGCGGTTTAGGATTAGCTTTTAGTTTATTAAATGTTGGTTCACAGGTTAAAACCTATGCAGGTAATAATGAGTCATTACCATTCGAAGCACGATTCGCTATTTCGAAACGATTGAAACATGCACCTTTCCGTTTTACCGTTACACTTCACAATCTTCAAAAATTTGATCTAACTTATGATGATGTGTATAGTAGTACTAATCAAATCGACTTATCAACTGGCCTACCCATTAAAAAAACGTATTCTATTACTGATAAATTAATGAGGCATGTGGCTTTCGGCACAGAATTATTGTTTACTGATAATTTCAATATTCGAGTTGGTTACAATCATCAATTAAGAAAAGAATTATCATTAGACGAAAAACCAGGAACTATTGGTTTTTCATGGGGATTCGGACTAAGAGTAAAAAAGATAAACATTAGTTATGGCTCTGCAAAATATCACTTAGCAGGCAATACCAATATGTTTAGCTTATCTGTAAATCCATCTGATTTTTATCGTAAAAAAAGAAACGGTTAATTTATTACCTTTGCGATGTTCATGTCGCGTAAACCAATTAACATAGCTATCGATGGTTATTCTTCTTGTGGGAAGAGTACTTTGGCCAAAGCCTTAGCGAAGGACATTCAATTTACGTATATCGATTCTGGTGCGATGTATCGTTGCGTTACGCTATACCTCATGCAGCAAAATATAGAGGTCGATAATAAGACAGGCATTATTGAAGTATTACCCCATATTCACATCGATGTTAATTTTGAAACTTTTATCTTAAACGGAGTTGACGTATCAATAGACATCCGTAAAATGGAAATCTCACAACGTGTTAGTCAGGTAAGCGCCATAAAGGAAGTTCGCCAGGATATGGTACGTATGCAGAGACATTTAGGGAATAAGATTGATATTGTAATGGATGGAAG
>CAJBVG010000247.1 GCA_903958995.1 uncultured bacterium
AAAATCTAATGGTAATTCAATGTAAGTAGATTCAATTCCTTTGATTGTATTTTTAGTTACGTCTGCGAATTTGTATTCTATTTGTCTATCTACAAATCCCAAATTGGGTGTAAATCGTAGGTCAACATATCTCCAAAGTAATACGTTAGTAACGATACCAATATTAAATCCAGGGCCACTAAGTGGAGTAGCTTGAAATAAGGTATCTGTCTTATAAAATTCTTGTTTAGGAAATACTTTCAGATTACTATTATTAAAGCCAACTAAGAAACCAAAACGTAATTTCTGACGATCATACGAAGGCAAATTAATTTGAGCTTGCAATCTTGTGAAAGAGAGCAACAAAATAAATAATATGAAATGATTTCTTTTCACTATTTAATACCTGTGTAAATACTACAAATGCCAAAGCCTAAAGAAATACATTTTGATTCTTTAAAACCAACACCTTTCATGCGTAACAAAAAATCTTCACCATCTGGAAATGCTTTCACTGATTCGGGTAAATAAGTGTAAGCTCTTGCATCGTTTGAAAATAATTTTCCAAATAGTGGTAAAATCTTAAACGAGTAAAAATTATATAATTGTTTAATCGGGAACTTTTTAGGGTTAGAAAACTCTAATACCACTAATTTCCCACCATTCCTTAAAACTCTATTGATATCAGAAAGTCCTTTATCAAGATTTTCAAAATTTCGTACACCAAAGCTAACGGTAACTGCATCGAAGGTATTGTCTTCAAACAATAGTTTTTCTGAATCGCCTAAACGAACTTCAAAACGATGAGATTCCTTCCTCTTATCAATTTTTTCTTGGGCAATCTTAAGCATGCCTTCAGAAATATCGACACCAATAATTTTATCTGGATGTAAACTTAGTGCTTCAAAAGCAAAATCGCCAGTTCCTGTAGCAACATCTAATATCATTTTAGGCTGTATAGCTATTAGCTCTTTTATTGCTTTTTTTCGCCAAATAATATCTATTCCTAGTGATAGGAAATGATTTAGGAAATCATAAGTTTTAGCGATGTTATTAAACATGCTGGCAACTTGTTCCTTTTTAGAATCTTCTTGATTATACGGCTTTACGTTCGTTCCCATGGGATGCGAAGTTAATAAATAAAAAAGACTTCTTGTAACCACTTGCTATCGCAAAATGGACAAGAAGTCTTTGATTGAATGTTATTTCTGACTAGTTCAGTTTTATTATTCGTTTTGTAGTCGTTTTCTTATCTGATTGAATTTTCAAGAAATATACCCCATTTGAATAATTTGACAAATCAATTTGATGAGATAATTCAGCTTTGTCCTTCAGAACATTTTGAGCAGAAAGTACTCTTCCCATTTCATCCAATACTGAAATCTCTGTAATGCCATTGTATTCATCTTGCAATTGTATATTGAATACATTCGCAGATGGATTCGGGAAAATCTCTACTGATGTGAAATCTGATGTTTGATTTATACCAGTAGCGAATACAATCTGTAAAACATTTGAATATGGTGAGAATCCAATTGCATTTATCGCACGAACTCTGTAATAATAAGTATTCCCAACTATTAAATTAGGAGACACAAACAAAGTTGTATTAGACCCTAAATTAGTAGATATTTCAGTGAAGGTAGTATCGTTGTTAATTGATCGTTCTACTCTAAAACCACTTTCATTGTTTGCATTGTCTGTCCATTTAATTGTAGCACTAGTTGCTGTTTGCGACAATTTGATCAAATTAGTTGGAGCAGCTGGTAAGCTAACCGTAGTAAACGAAATGAATGCTGATACAGGACCTGCACCACAATTATTTAGTGCATTGATATGCGTATATAGTTTTGTGCCTAACGGTAAACCTATAGGAAGATAACTAGTACTACCATTTCCAATTATAACTGTATCAAATACGATTGTAGTAAAATTTGAATCAGATGCAATTTGTAAATGATAAGCTGAAGCACTAACTACGCTTGTCCATGTAAATGGTGTATTAGGATTTACATTTAATTGACCATTTGCAGGTGCTGTAAAAGTAGTTCCAGCAGTAACTGGTGATAGAATTACAAAAGATGTAGGTGTTGAACGAACAGTTGAACCTGAAGTTCCAACAAAGCTAATATTTTTTGTTCCTGCAGTTAACCCTAATGTGGTAACCTTTGCAACAATAACATCGCCAGGTAATGCAGTAGCTTTATCATAAGTTACAGTAGCACCAACTGGGACATTAGTAGTAGATATCGTAATAGGACTATTAAATCCAAGTATTGCATTAAAAGTAACATTGAATTTAGCTGTATCGGGCAGACAAACACCTGAAGATGTAGTATTTACTGCTGCCACACTGAAATCTGCAGCTGTAGGAGCTAAAATTCGAAGTGCTGCATTATTAATGTCGAAGAAAATATTACCAATAGCTTCTATTTTTATACGGCAAGTATTAGAGATGTTATTTGGAATAATAACGGCTTCTGAACCATCATTATTAGTACTATCTTTTAAAATAATAGGGAAAGTTTGACCTGCATCAGTTGATAATAAAATTCTAACTAAAGAACAATTTACTGGAGTAATGTTGGTATTGTTTACATTCCAAGTTATTGTTTCTGAAGCACCAACATAAGCAGTATCCACAACATTAAAAGAAGTAATAGAGAATGGACCAGCAGCAGCCGAAACTGTGACTGTCATTTCGCTTTTACCAGTTGCTCCTGCCATCGCTTTATTATCGCGAGCCGTCAATCTAAATTTCATAGAACGAGCATATGATGGTAAACGCTCTCCTTTAACTGGAACATTTGTTAATATGTCATTCAATTTAGGAAATGTACGACTAGGTATAGTCTTTGGAGGAAAAAATCTGAATAATGGTGCATTTCCGGTAGCTGAATTTGGTGCTCCACCAGTACCTAAATCCATTTCTTCCCATGAATAGGTTAACTCATCACCATCAGGGTCGGTTGCAGAACCTGTTAAAGTAAATGGAGTACTAATTGGAATTGTAAAATTAGAACCTGCTGTTACTACTGGGGGGTTATTACCAGTAACTGTTTTTACTGGACAGCTGTTACCAGATCCAGAGCCGATGAATGCATTAATTTCATCTAAACTAGCCGCGTGAAAATATGGGTCAGAGTGTAAAGCAATATCATCTGCACCACAAATACCTGCATAAGCCATGATGGTTGTACCGCTACCTGGCTCGTAAGCTGTTGAAGCATTTCTATTACCACCACCACAAGAACTAGTTACAGAGTTAAAAGTATGGTTACCTGCAAATTGGTGACCCATTTCATGTGCTACATAATCAATATCAAATGCATCTGCTACTGGAGATGGAGAGCCTGTAACTCCTTGCGCTTTAGATGAAGTACAAACTACACCTAAACCTGCAATACCACCACCACCTGTACTAAATACGTGTCCAATGTCGTAATTCGCAGAACCAATTCTTGCATTACATGCAGTTTGATTTTGGGATAACATTGCACTACCATTACTATTTGAATAAGGCGAACCTGTTAAATATATTAATGTATCTGTTTTTGCTACTAAGTTCATATGTACAGCTACATCTGTTTCATAAACACCATTTACACGGTTCATTGAAATAACCATTTTAGCTAATGTTTGTGCTTTCGTTGGACTAGCCAAGCCTGTAGCTGCTGTTGCATATTCAGGAGTACATGCTAATGCCAAACGATATGTTCTTAACTGTACTGCTACTGCGGTAGCACCTCCACGAGCATAATATTCTTCTACTCTAGCTTTTGAATCTTGAGTAAATTGTTCATCAGCTAC
>CAJBVG010000248.1 GCA_903958995.1 uncultured bacterium
CCGATGGCTTATCCATCATCACCCCCGATAATATCGATCAAGTACTATCGAAATTGAGTTTGCAAGATTTACCAGGAATTGCCAGAAACCATGCACGACGATTAGAGCAGGCGGGGATACAAACCCCATTAAAAATGCGACATACTTCACCACAAGTATTACGCGAAATTTTTAAAAGTGTGGAAGGATACTACTGGCATTACCGCCTCAATTTTAGAGAGCTAGATATTAATAGTCATGAGTACAAAAGCATGCAATCCCAACGCCAAATTTCCAGAGAGCAGCGCAGTACGGTAGAAAGTGTAGAGCAAGTATTCATGACGCTCTGCATGCGTTTAGAACAGCGAATGGTGAAGCATGGCATACATTGCAAAACCATTGGGTTCTCCGCTAGGTATGGCGATAATACGCGTTGGGACGATTACTTTTCTATTGGGCAGCCCATTCAAGATGGTATTATATTGATGAACTTAATCAAAGAACGCATTCATCAGTTCGAATCGAAATACCAAACCAACCCCATATTTACCACCGATGTACGCAGCATAGGAGTGAACATCACCAACTTCATTAAAGACCCCGATGTGCACCCCAATTTGTTCGAAGACAATACCCGAAAAGATACGCTCCGCAAAACGGTTTACGAAATCAAAAATAAATTCGGAGATATCAAATTACTAAGAGCCACCGAACTCAGCGATAACATGATTGTGAAAGATGTGATTGGGTTTGGCTCGGTGAAGGACCTGTGATTAATATGTTAATATGTTAATGGGATAATATGTTAATCTAATATGCTGATATGCTAATATGCTGATATGCTGATGAGATGGTAATTTAGAATTTACAATTTAAAATTTACAATTTTACTCAATGATGTTCATCCCTCATCAGTCATACTTCCAATTACCAACAACGTAAAGAAAGACGCAGAGATATTACGTGTTCATCTGAAAAAATCAAAATCAAAATTAAAAGAAGATGCGGATGTAATGATTGATCAAATAAGAGCAATCGACAACAAACGCCTCCTCAAAAAAGTTAGCACACTAGACCATCCAACCGCTTTAAAAATCAAGGAAAACCTCAAAATCCTATTTGATTTTTAATTAATTTATTAATGAAAACATTGTTCAAATTCATTAACATATTATCCCATTAACAAATTAACATATTAGATTATCCTATTAACATATTAACATATTAACCTTATCTTTGCCAAGCAAATCCCTCTATCGCCTCCTGAAATATGGAGGAGGAAAGTCCGGGCAACATAGAGCATCCTGCTTCCTAACGGGAAGACGCATGGTAACATGTGATAGAAAGTGCCACAGAAAATAAACCGCCAGTAGCAATACCGGTAAGGGTGAAAACGTGAGGTAAGAGCTCACGGCTTTGCATAGGAATATGCATCGCGGTAAACCTCAGGAGTTGAAAGACCAAATAGGTCCCGAACATGAAGCTGCTCGTTTCATCACTTCGGTGTATTCGGGATGGGTAGGTTGATGGAGGACGGAAGCAATTCCGCCCCTAGATAAATGATAGATAAGGTTGCTATTCTTAGCAACTGATACAGAACCCGGCTTATGGATTTGCATTTTTTTTATTAATATTACCCTACATTAACATCCTATGCCAAGAATATTAATAATAGACGACGAAAAGAGCATTCGCAGCACTCTTCGTGAAATCCTAGAATATGAGAAGTATGAAATTACCGAAGCCAGTGATGGCGCCGAAGGATTTCTACTGATCAAAAAAGAAGATTTCGACTTAGTGATGTGTGATATTAAAATGCCAAAAATGGATGGTATGGAAGTGTTAACCGCTTCCGCAGAAATAAAGCCTGACTTACCTTTCATCATGATCTCTGGTCACGGAAGCATTGATGCTGCTGTAGAAGCTACTAAAAAAAGGGGCGTATGACTTTCTTCAAAAACCACCAGATTTAAATCGTTTACTTATTAGCGTTCGTAACGCACTCGAGAAAAAAGAACTCATTACCGAAACAAAAATATTAAAACGTAAGGTTTCTAAAACACGTAATATCATCGGACAATCATCTCCGATTATTCGTATTAAAGATACCATTGAAAAGGTTGCTCCAACAGAAGCTCGTGTATTAATTACAGGTGAAAATGGAAGTGGTAAGGAATTAGTTGCACGTTGGATTCACGAAAAAAGTAACCGTGCAAACGGTCCTTTAATTGAAGTGAATTGCGCGGCTATCCCTTCCGAATTAATTGAATCGGAATTATTCGGACACGAGAAAGGTTCCTTTACTTCGGCGATAAAACAACGCATCGGAAAATTTGAACAAGCCAACGGCGGAACCTTATTTCTTGATGAAATAGGTGATATGAGTTTGTCGGCACAATCAAAAGTATTGCGTGCATTACAAGAAAATAAAATTACCAGAGTTGGTGGTGAAAAAGAAATTCCTGTTGATGTGCGTATCATCGCTGCAACCAATAAGGATTTGTTTAAGGAAATTGAGTTGAATAATTTCCGAATGGACTTGTACCATCGTTTAAGTGTAATCATTATTCATGTGCCTACCTTAAATGAACGAACAGATGATATTCCAGAAATTGCTCTGAGCTTCTTAGAAGAAATATGTGATGATTATGGTGTACCACTTAAAGCGTTTACTGCTGCTGCTATGAAAGCTTTACAAGCCAACCAATGGACAGGTAATATTCGTGAGTTACACAACATGGTAGAACGCTTGATTATATTGAGTGGTAAGGAAATCACGGAGCAAGATGTCTTATTGCATTCTATAGCGAATCGTCAAAATATGGGTATCGATATCGTACCTGTTTCTACAACAAATTCTTTCGATCAATATTCCAACTACCAAGAATTTAAAGACGAAGTGGAAAAAGAATACATCCTCTTTAAACTCGAAAAAAATAATTGGAACGTAAGCAAAACCGCCGAGGAAATGGATATCCAACGCAGTCACCTTTATAATAAAATTGAG
>CAJBVG010000249.1 GCA_903958995.1 uncultured bacterium
AATACGAGAGTGTCCTGATCAAAAGGAAAAGTTTCTTCTACAAATTCTTTTGAGATACAATACTCTCGTATTTCTTCGATGTTCATTATTGCTTAATTATTTTCGCATAACCGTCTTTGGTTTTTAAAGTATAAAAACCAGGCTGAAGTTCAGACACATTAATTTTCCCATCTACAATTGGAGCCGTCAATATCAATTGCCCTTCTAGATTATAAAACAGTCCTATTAATTGCTCTTTATTTATCGACGGTCCCTGAGCGGAGCCGAAGGGAGCGGAGTTACTATTCACCAGTAACCAGTCACCAATTACCGGATTCGGATACACCTGAATCTTATTACTCTTCGAAGCATTCAAGCCAAGTGCTTTATGTGTAATGGTAAAACTCAAACGCGAGTATAAAAATATTAAATTAAAGTCAGTATAAAATTGCAATCCTGATTCGAATTTACCTATAGTGTCTTTTGTGTGTATGACAATTGGTAAATTAATACTTTCACCTGGAGCAACACGAACGCTATCGTAATGGAAATCAACTAGGCTATTTGTGCTGTTGGTGCTGTATACCAAAACTGATTTATTCCCATTATTTACAATAGGGAAGTTAATGATTACAGAGTCTAAGGTATCCGATAATTCCATGGTCTTCAAAGAATCTAATTTATAAATAGAAGGGACCAAAGGAGTTGATGATGCAGCAACTAATTTAGTGATGCGTTCAATAAATTGTGGATAGTCGATAAAAGGATTTCTGTTTTTTTGTGCAGTATACACATCGCTATTTCTTTTTTTCTCAACTGCTGTCGGCGGGAAATCATTATGCCATGTACGCAGTATTGCTTCTTGCGATGCAAAGAAATTCGAATAATCTTGGTAGCGCAAAACGAAATACATCATTGCTCTTGCAGTCTTTCCTTTTTGAGCATCTCTAGGTTCGTATAAATTATTTGCTCCTAAATGCGATGGAGTATTTGTAGCATCGTTTATATACGGTGTAGTAGCTTTCCCAAATGGATAATTACTTCGACTGTTATTTGCATTATTATCGGTAGGGAACAAATGATTTAAATCGCATACCATCGGCTCTGCACTACTGAAAAAACTTTGAGGGTAAGTATGTTCGGTGTTAAAGGAGTTGTTGGTTTGTGCATCCGATCTGCTCGTAAAGCCTACGGCTTTTCTTCCCGTGTAAATACACTCTAAGGTATTAATAGTAGCACCTTGTCCATTTACTTTTTGGTTATCAATAGTCATGAACATATTATCGCGAGCTAAATTATAACCCAAAGTAAGTTGTCCAGTAGTTAGAATTGTTTTCAAGGTTGACTTCAAGGCATCTTCCGTTTTATTTTCGGTAGCTGCATAATAGGGTATTGAATATTTCCCTTGTCCTTGTAAATCTATGGTGATGGAATACGCACTTGGGTTGGTTACAACAAGAAGCTCCGAGTTATGATACACATTATGACGAGGTTTGAAATACACATAAAATGCTAAAGAGTCGTTGCTATTAATGCTCGAATCGGCTAAAGGCTTTACGAAAAATGCAGGCGCAGAATACGTATTAAAGAATTTGAACTCTTGAACAGAAACTTTCGAGTTAGAATTGTTATAAATTACTATACGAGCACTATCCAATTGTATTTCGGAAGTGGGGTTAAAGCGAATAGAATCGGTATTTGAGCTTATTTGCGCAAATGTTGTGTTACTCCCCAGACTTAGTAGGGCAAAAAGGCCTAAAACGATTTTTTTCATCATAAATGCAAAGGTAAACATTACTTATAAAATTGCTTAATACTTCTAAATAAGGTCTGTAACAAAATTGAGGTAGCTTTCCATTATTACGGTATAATCCCTAAATTGTCGAACTTTTATAAAGTATAAATAGAATTATAACGACTATAAACTAATGAGAAAGCAAACATTATTAGCTTCATTGCTTGTGGTATCCTCTTTATCGGTACTAGCAATTTCGAAGCCAGGTTCGAAGGACAGTTTTAAAGCCATCGATCCTAAAAACATCGACACAAAGGTTCGTCCACAAGATGACTTTTACCATTATGCAAATGGTATGTGGATTAAAAATAATCCGATCCCCGGTACAGAAGTACGTTGGGGTTCTTTTAGTGTATTGCAAGACAATACGTATAAAAAACTACGTGGCTTATTAGATGAAGCGGCTGCTTCGAACTCACCGAAAGGAACTAATCAACAAAAAGTTGGTGATTTTTATGGAAGTGCAATGGACTCTGCAAAAATCGAATCACAAGGTATCAGTGTAATTAGCGGAGAGCTTGCGATGATTGATAGAGTAACGACTAAAGATGAAGTATTAGCTGCTGCTGCAAAAATGCAACGCATGGCTTTGGCTCCAATGTTTAGTTTTTATGTGTACATCGATCAAAAAAATTCTTCTGAATATATTCCTTATGTTGATCAAGGTGGATTATCATTACCAGATAGAGATTACTATGTAAATACTGATCCACGTTCAACAAAAATTCGTGAAGAGTTTGCATTGCACCTAGAAAAGATATTTGCTTTAGCAGGCGATGATGCAGCGAAGGCTAAATTAAATGCACAAACTATTTTGAGAATGGAAACTCGTTTGGCGAAAGCATCAAAAACAAGAGTGGAGATGCGCGACCCACAAGCGAACTACAACAAAATGACAGTTACTGAAGTGAACAAAACTACTCCAAACATTGATTGGAGTTTACATTTCTCACGTTTAAAATTAACGAACAATGGAACATTCATCGTTGGTCAACCAAAATTCTTGGTAGAGTTAAACAACATGATTGTTGACGAAACAGTTGAAGCTTGGAAAACATATTTACGTTGGCATTTAATTTCATCAGTTGCTGGAAATATGAACAATGCATTTGTTGAAGAGAGTTTCAATTTCAACGGAAGAGTGATGAATGGTGCGAAGCAAATGAAACCAAGATGGAAAAGAGTTTTAGGAAACATTGATAATGCAATGGGTGAAGCATTAGGTGAAGTATATGTTAAAAAATATTTTACTGATGATGCGAAGAAACGTTGCTTAGACATGGTGAATAATATGCAAAATGTATATCGTGAGCGCATTCAAAAATTAGATTGGATGACTGATTCTACAAAGACTGCTGCGATTGCAAAATTAGATGTGTTCATTAAGAAAATTGGTTACCCAGATAAATTCAAAGATTATTCGAAATTAGAAATCACACGTGAATCGTATGTTGGAAATATTTTGAAAGCAAATGAATTTGCGTTCGATCAAATGATTGAAAAAATGGGACAACCTGTTGATAAAACAGAATGGGGAATGACACCATACACTATTAATGCTTATTACAATCCAACGATTAATGAAATTGTATTCCCAGCTGGGATTTTACAATTCCCATTCTTCGATCCACAAGTGGATGATGCAGTAAACTACGGTGGTATTGGTGCAGTAATCGGACACGAAATGACACATGGTTTTGATGATCAAGGTTGTCAATACGATAAAGATGGTAACTTAAAAAACTGGTGGAAGCCAGCAGATGAGAAAGCATTTAAAGTAAAAACAACAACATTAATAAATCAATATAATGCATATACTGTATTAGATACAGTGCATGTAAATGGAGAATTAACCTTAGGCGAAAACATTGCCGACTTAGGTGGTATCAACATTGCATACGATGCGTTTAAACGTACAGAGCAAGGAAAAGCGAATGGAAAAATTGATGGCTTTACTGCTGATCAACGTTTCTTCTTCGGATGGTCGCAAGTATGGAGACAAAACATTACGAAAGAAAATTTAATGCAACGTATTGTTACCGATCCACACTCACCAGGTCAGTTCCGTTCTAACGGACCGTTAACTAATATGCCAGAATTCTACAAAGCATTTGGCGTAAAAGAAGGCGACAAAATGTGGAGACCAGAGGCGGAGCGATTGAAAGTTTGGTAAGCACCGAATTAGCGAACTATCGAATTTGCGAATTTGCGAAAATGAACTAATGATTAAGTCCGATTAATCGCGACGAAAAATAAATAGACCCTTCTCGAGAGAGAGGGGTTTTTTGTTTAGGAGGAAGAAAATAAAATTGAAATATATTCTCTGCTATTCCACCACCACCTTCTCTACAAAACTCTTCTCCTCCGTTTTTACTTTTAGAAAATAAATTCCAGAAGCCAAGGTTGTAGTGTTCAACGTGGTTTCGATTTCGGAAAGTGTTTGGTTAACCACGAGTTCTCCTTGTATGTTGTATAAACTAATGTCGACTGATTTTGCGTTTTTCAAATTCAAAATATGTAATTCGTTTTTTGAAGGGTTCGGAAAAATAGAGAAATCTTTTGAATTGTTAGTTTGACTGAAACCCAAGTGTGCATTGACTTCTATATAATCGCGTAGGTTGGCCATAAACGTAAACGTGTTTCCATGGTCGGTACTTTTAAATACGCGTAAGTGGCGAGTTACTAAGTAAACAATATTCGGGTTTGATTTTGCGAAGCAAACATTTTCAATATAATTATTGAAATTTCCTACGAGCGAATATTCAGCTGCGCCTAAAAATGCATTGCTAAATCCTGCTGTGGTTTTATATAAACTACTACCCACTGCGAAGAAAGCAGTATCATTATTATTCGGAAAATATTTTATCATTCCACTTACCGGCAAATCCATACGAGTCCATGTAGCTCCTTGATTTGTACTTTTAAATATGAAAAAACTATCGCGTGGAACAGCAATAATGGTTTGCAAATCGGCAGATACATCAAACTCTGCGAGGATCATTCCTTTTAAAGGGCTAGCTAAAAACTGCCAAGTTTTTCCATGGTCTGTGCTTTTAATAAAACCTTCTGATTTTGTTCCAACCTTACTCAAAATAGCGGTGAGCATAAAACGTGTATGAGAGAACAAACGCATGTATCCCATGCTGTCTGCTTCTATCGGAGTTTGTGATTTTGTCCAATGTTCTGCAGAATCGGTAGAGTAATAAATTCCACCTTTGTAGTAATCTTGCGGTGGATTCGTAAACGACGGATG
>CAJBVG010000250.1 GCA_903958995.1 uncultured bacterium
GATTTATATTTTGTTTATTAATAATTAATTACAATCAGAGCCAATGAGGGGAATTGAACCCCTGACCCCTTCCTTACCAAGGAAGTACTCTACCCCTGAGCTACATCGGCTTAAACCAACGCACAAAACCAAGACCTTCGCCCCGGGATTCCCGAAAACAAAAATACTTTTCAGTATTATCATTTCATCGTTTGCCAGTTTATATTATCTTCCCTCTGCACTCTTCCCCTTCACTATACTATCCTTCTAGCTCAATCTTTTTAAACGAGCGGGAGACGATCCCGATAGCTATCGGGATCGAACCCGGCAACTATCTTTTCTTCTTTTTCCGCTTGAGCGGGAGACGAGGCTCGAACCCGCGACCTACAGCTTGGAAGGCTGTCGCTCTACCAACTGAGCTACTCCCGCTTAATATATTATGCTCTCGCAGAATATCAATGTGGGGAGAGAAGGATTCGAACCTTCGAAACCGAAGTAACGGATTTACAGTCCGTCCCATTTGACCGCTCTGGAACCTCCCCAACGTTTTTTGAGCCTCCTATCGGAATCGAACCAATGACCTACTGATTACAAGTCAGTTGCTCTACCAGCTGAGCTAAGGAGGCTTTTAACACATTTTACTATCCCTTTCAATCAAAGAACTATCGCTTACTTTTTCAAAGGGACTGCAAATGTACGAATTTTATAATATCGTCAAAATCTATTTTAAAATATTTTTCATGAAGAAGCTAATTAATAATACTATTAGAGGGTGCTTTAAACGAAGATTTCCCTAACTTTTTAAAAATCACTGAAATACAAACTCTAATTATGCCCATTCAACTTCAAATAGGAGCAAAAAAAAGAACCACCTTTTAGAGGTGGTTCCCTTCATTATATGCCTATATATGCTTAATCGGCCATTTCATCCATATAAAACTCTTCCGAATTTCCACTTGAGTCTGTAGTCCTACCTTTATACTTCTGAATTTGTTTCTGAATTGAGTCAAAAGCTGAATCTGCAGCCTCCTCGAACGATTTGCAATGTTCTTTTGCAAAAAATACCGTTCCTGGTATCATCACCTTCACCTCGAAAACCTTATTCTTTTTATCCTCTGAAGATTTGTCCAACTTTAAGATGACCTCCCCGTCTATGATTTTATCATAAAAAGTGTCGGTTTTGTCGGCTTTCTTTTGAATAAAATCTAACAAATTTTGATCTGCAGTAAAATGTACTGACTGAATTCTGATTTTCATATTGTTCTCCTTTCTTAACTCTTTGGATGAGCTTGTTTGTAAATATTCTTTAATTTCTCAATTGAATTATGGGTGTATACCTGCGTCGCAGCTAAACTCGAATGCCCAAGTAACTCTTTTATCGCATTTAAATCTGCTCCATTGTTTAACATATGTGTTGCAAATGTATGTCGCAAAATGTGTGGACTCTTTTTCTGAATGGTGGTTACTTTTGATAATTCTGTTTTTACTAATCGGTATACATATTTTGTATATAAAGGCTCCCCCTTTCCATTACAAAAATAAGCTTGACTTTCTCCAATACTATGACTTTTCTCATCTAAATACAAATTCATTAGTGGTAATAAATGTTCAGAAATTGGGATGATCCTTTCTTTGTTTCTTTTGCCTAAAACTTTTACTTGCATTCCTGCTAAATTTACATCGTTCGATTTTAATTGCAAAAGCTCTGAAACCCTCATTCCTGTTGCATAAAACATCTCTATTATTAATCGATTTCGTATGCCTTCGAAATTATTTTCAAAATCGGTATCGTTTAATAAATGTTCCATGTTTGATGCTTCTACAAATTGAGGAAGTCGTTTAGGAATTTTAGGGCTTATTACTTTTAGCATCGGCGATTGAATTATCTCTCCTTCGCGTTGTAAAAATTTATAGTATGACTTTAACGTAGAAATCTTCCGATTAATACTTTTAGATTTCATTCCGCTATCCATTAATTGGACAATCCAGGTACGAATAAATGTATGTGGGATTTGTGCAATGTCGTCTTCTTCGAATTGCGTTTTTATGAAATCACTAAATGATTGTAAGTCTGCTTTATAAGCAGTTAATGTGTGGACCGAGAATCGTTTCTCGTATTGAAGGTACTTGAAAAAAGCTTCGTTTAACATCAAAAAAAAATTGTACCTGATTATTACATCAAGGTACAATTCTTTTATATGTAAAACAAAAAATTAAATTTCTGAATTTAAAGTTTGTTTGTAGACTGCTCTTTTTACACAAGTACGGCGTGTAATAGATTTCTTCTCATATGCTTGGCGGCTACGTAGTTCGCGAAGAACTCCAGTTTTTTCAAACTTCTTCTTGAAACGTTTTAACGCTTTATCAATCGATTCGTTTTCTTTAATATTGATAATGATCATATGGTATACCTCTTTTCTCCATCAAAGGATGGGATGCAAATGTACGATAAATATGCAAATGTGCAAATGTTCAATGCGAAAATGTGCAGATGCGAAAATGCGAAAATGCGAAACTGTGCAAATGTGCAGATGAAATTAATTGATAATAATGCCGATTATAAGGCCTCTAAAATCAAAATAAGACCTTTCATACAACCCATTAACATATTATCCCATTAACATATTAACATATTATCCCATTAACATATTAACATATTATCTTAATACATCACGGGCAATAACCAGTTTTTGGATCTCTGAAGTTCCTTCGCCGATTGTGCATAGCTTAGAATCTCGGTAGAATTTTTCAACTGGGAAATCCTTTGTATAACCATATCCTCCGAATATCTGAACAGCCTCATTTGATGCCCACACACATACTTCAGATGCATAATATTTAGCCATTGCTGACTCTTTGGTCATCTTCACTCCTCTATTTTTCATATCGGCAGCCTGTAAAATCAACAATTCTGAAGCTTCAATTCTAGTGGCCATATCAGCTAATTTAAAAGCTATTGCTTGAAAATTAGATATCGGTTGTCCGAATTGGTGCCTTTCTTTAGAATATGCCAATGCCGCTTCATAAGCGCCTTTAGCAATACCTAACGATAATGCCGCGATAGAAATACGCCCACCATCTAATATTTGCATCGCTTGGCGGAAACCTTGCCCTACTTCACCTAACATATTTTCTTTAGGAACTCTGCAATTATCAAAAATCATCTCTGTGGTTTCCGACGCACGCATACCTAACTTATTTTCTTTTTTACCTGCTGAAAATCCAGGAGTACCTCGTTCTACTACGATTGCTGATATTCCGTTAGAATCTCCAATTTCACCTGTTCTCACCATAACTACAGCTACATCTCCAGATTTACCATGAGTAATCCAGTTTTTCGCTCCGTTAAGAACATAATGATCTCCATCTAAAACCGCAGTGGTAGTCATACGCATAGCATCAGAACCAGTATTCGCTTCGGTTAAACCCCAAGCACCAATCCATTCACCTGTACATAATTTTGTTAACCATTTGCGTTTTTGCTCTTCGTTACCGAAGTACATGATGTGCCCGGTACAAAGTGAATTGTGAGCAGCCATAGATAGACCAACAGAACCACAAACTTTAGAAATTTCTACAATTGCAGCAACGTATTCGAAGTAGCCTAAGCCTGCTCCTCCGTATTCTTCTGGAACTAAAACTCCTAAAAGTCCAAGTTCACCCATTTTTTTAAGTGTTTCTACTGGGAAAGTCTGAGCTTCATCCCAAATCATAAAATCCGGACGAATGTGTTTTTCGGCAAAATCTTTTGCCATATTCGCTACCATTTTCACGCTTTCGCTAGTCGACATGTCGAAAGCTCCAGTCATCTCATTATTATTGCTTGCCATAGTGTTTTAATAGTTCGCTAAAGTAATAATATTCGGCGAATAGCTAAGTAACTTTTCATTTGCGCCTAAGAAATCTAAACCAATAATGAATGAAAAGGCAACAACCTCTGCACCAGTCATGAGAATAAGCTGTGAACTCCCTATAACAGTCCCTCCGGTGGCTAATAAGTCATCGTGTATGACAACTCGATCGCCTTTTTTAATTGCATCCTTATGAATCTCGATACAAGCTGAACCATATTCTAAATCGTAATCTATCGCATAACAGTCGGCAGGAAGTTTCCCTTTTTTACGGATGGGTACGAAAGGAATATTCAGTTCACGAGCAATTAACATCCCAAAAAGAAATCCTCTACTTTCTATACCGACAATAACATCTGGATTAAGCACCCGAATTTTTTCAGCAAACGATTCAGTAATCTCTTTGCACAATTGAACATCTTTTAGAATTGGGGTAATGTCTTTAAACATTATACCCTCTCTCGGGAAATTAGGTACATCTCGTACCGCATTTTTAATTTTTTCTTCAATGTTCATCGATAGTAATATATGCTTCAATTTTACTGAAAATATCGGCATTCATCACATGAATATTAAACAAATCTTCAACTTTATGGTAAGGTCCGTGCTGAGTTCTATAATTTACAATGATTTTAGCTAATACATACCCGATATAAGGATGTTTACCTAAAACATTAACATCTGCAGTATTAATGTTAATTGGCTTTATGAGGTTATTGATGATACGTGTTTTGCTAAGCAGTGTGGAATACGATGCACTATCCATACCCCAAACTTCTTGAAATTGCTCCTTTTTAATAAAGCCACCTAATCGTTCTCTGTAATTAACAATTCGTTTTGCTAAGCCTTTTGAAATACCAGGTATTTGATCCAGTTGCAGTGTGTCGGCAGTATTAATATCAATAATTATATTTTCAATTGGCCTTGCTTCGTTTGGTCGAAAATATTTTTTCTCTTGAAAGAACTTTAGGTGTTGTGTTAAAATATTAATTGTTGTTGAATCGATGTCTTTATTTTGAAGCAAATCATCTCGGGTATAAATTTTTAATCCATTTTTTTGAAGAGCAAGCAATTTGGATATTTGTTTTTCATTTAATCCGAAATTTTCAAAATCATACTTCGTAGCATAGTTGAAATATTTCGGAAAAACCTTGACTTTAAAAGGTGTATTATTAGATAGCTGAGCATAGGAAATAGAATCGAATTTCCGAACTTCATTCTGATACGAGATTTGATACCCATTTGGGTTAAAAAATAATAGAGAATCACGATATTTATACTGTTGATAAAACAGTAGCGCTAACCACAAAATGAATAATATAAGCAAGCCCCTACGTTCTTTCCTAGAATAGGCAAAATACTCCCTCAACACTTTCTTCCACATCACAAAAATATTATACTTATTTACGTTCAATATCGTAAAATTTTATCGTAAATTAGTAGTTATAATTTATTCTAAATTAACGTGGATATAATATCAAAAAAAGAATTCAAATCGGCTACAAAACTAGACAAGGTTTTAATGCCCGGTTTAGCAAATTTATTGATGGAAGTTATGAAAATTAACGACGTTAATAAATTGTATTCTAAGTTTCAGAAATTAGAAGGAATGGATTTTGTGGATGGAATTTTAAATGGCTTAGGAATTAAAATTGAGATTGACGAAAAGGATTTGAAAAACATTCCAGCGGAAGGCGCTTTTATTGCCATTGCAAATCATCCATACGGAGGAGTAGAAGGACTAATCTTATTGAAAATTTTATGTATGCAAAGGCCAGATGTAAAAATAATGGCAAACTTCATACTCAAGAAAATTCCAAATCTTGCTGAATATTTTGTTGCAGTGAACCCATTCGAAAATGTAAAAAACACATCTAGTATTTCTGGCTTAAAATCAACATTAGCATTTTTAAAACAAGGCACACCGATTGGTATTTTTCCAGCTGGAGAAGTTTCTGCATACAATACCAATACTCAAAAGGTAATGGATAAGAAATGGAGTCCGGTGGTGGGTAAGATTATTAGTAAGGCAGGAGTTCCAGTATTACCAGTGTATTTCCATGGAAACAATGGTTTAGTATTTAATTTATTGGGGATGATACATCCCACCTTGAGAACTGCTCGTTTACCTTATGAATTATTCAACAAAAAAGGATATACCATAAAAGTGAGAATTGGCAAGCCAATTGGATACGAAGAAATACAATCATTAACTTTAGAAAATAGAGTACTCCCCTATTTAAGGGCACGTACATATGCTCTTGGTTCGGGCATAGAAGTGAAGAAATTTTTCAATGGAAAAATATTTAGTATCAAGAAAA
>CAJBVG010000251.1 GCA_903958995.1 uncultured bacterium
ATCTGAAGTTGGATTCGGATATACTTTCACAAAACTGTTTTTCTCGAAGTTTATACCAACTGTACGAGGAATAAATGTAAATCCAGCTAATTGTGTAGTTCCAGCAATGGTAGTTACTTCAACACTTCCATTTGAACAAGAATCTACTACAGCTTTTATAGTTGAATCATTCAATACATTAAATGAATGAGCAGGTACACCACCTATAATTACAGCACTCGCTGTATTAAAATTAGCTCCTATTAATGTTAAGGTATCGTTTTTATGAGCCGCTTTTGGTGCAAAAGCACTCAATGAAGGTGATGCTATAAATATAAAGCCACCTACAGTTGATGATCCTGCAAGGTTTACCACCATTACAGATCCTGATTTAGCATTTGAAGATACTACAGCAGAAATTGTTGAATCATTAGAAATTGAATAAGATAATGCGCTAACACCTCCAAAAGAAACTGCAATAGCGTTCGTGAAATTATGTCCTTTTAAAATAACCGTTTGTCCAGCTGTTGCTGATGAAGGCAAGAACGATACTAATGTTGGAGTCACTGAAAGAGGAACATCTTCTTGTATAACTAATGTGCTTTTCTTTGTTGAATTCTGTGTAACCGCAAATGCACCATAGAAAGTTACATTACCTGTTCCTGCTGCTGGAGCTTTCCACTGGAATGTCCATACGGCTGTTGAAGTGTTTTTAGCCGACATATGTGTTACGTATTTTGTACCTACAATTTTATTTCCTGTACCTGCTGTTAATGTACCTAATAATGTACCAGCAGTATTTTGTGGTGATACTTGGAATCCTTTTTTACCTGTACCTGTTACAGTAACTGTAATGGTGTAAGTTGTTGCAGGAACATAACCTGTTACTGGAACATTTGATGTAATAATATTTGCAACCGTAGTTGGTGCACCTGTATGGCAACCTGAAGCTTGGCAAGTAGCACCACCATCTCCTGGTGACCCTGTTCTTCCTGCTGGCGCGCCATCTGGATTTGAAATTGCTGTATTAAAACCGGAAATTGAGATAGTTATAACCATTACGGCTAACATTGAGTAAATAATTTTCTTCATATAAATATTAAAATTGGGTGGATATTTTTTTTTGCGCAGCAAGATAAATAAAAAACGTAATGAATAGATGTTCAAACAGAAAATTTACCTCAATAACACATCAAATCACCTATTTTAGTGATTAGAAACACCTAAACCAAACAAGGCGAAGTCATATTTAACGGGATCTTTATCGTCGAAGGTCTTCAAGGTTTCGGTTAGGGCTACCGCAGTTTTCCAATTAATTTTCTCTTCGTGCAACAATCCAAATTGCTTAGCTGTATTGGCTACATGAACATCTATTGGGCAAATTAATTCGGCAGGTTTAATACTATTCCAAATCCCGAAATCAACACCTTGTTTGTCTTTTCTTACCATCCAACGTAAAAACATGTTTATTCGCTTACAAGTGGCATTATTCGCCGGACTACTTACATGCTTCTTAGTACGTTCCGGATAATCTTCCAAACTAAAAAAGTAATTCCTAAACGCAACCAACCTCTGTCCCATGTCTAGTGTCTTTTGTCCAGTATCCAACGTCCCAAAAGCTTTTTCTAACGAATCATACTTGTTATAGTGCATTTTAAAGAAACTCAAAAAATACAAAGCATCGGTATCGTTAAAGGTTCTGTGTTTAAAATTTAGGAATGGTTTTAAATCACTTTCTTCATGGTGAAGAATAAACTGATAAGGATCATTATCCATATAAGACAAAAACTCTTTGCTCTTATTGATGATGGTGACACGCTGACCCCATGAAAAAATAGCAGCTATAAAAGCTGCTATCTCAATATCTTGTTTCTTTTTATATTGATGAGGAATGAGAATAGGATCATTCTCTATAAAATCTATTCGATTGTACTTATCTACTAGCGAATCCAGTAAATCTTTTAAATCTGAATGCTTCATTCTCGTATCTCATTCTCGTAACTCGTAACTCGTAGTTCGTAGCTCGTGAATTGTTCAAATTGTCCAAATTAACTAATTGTTCAAATTTCATTAGCACCTCGTCTTACGCCGAGGCAAGCATTAGCACATTAGCATATTGGCTAATTAGCACATTGACTAATTGTCTAATTAGCATCAAGGGCTTGCTCAATATCCGCCAATAAATCCTCTATATCTTCTACCCCAACACTTAAACGTAATAATCCGTCGGTTACACCTGCCTTTTCTCGTTCTTCCTTTGGAATAGACGCATGTGTCATGGTTGCTGGATGGTTGATTAAAGATTCTACACCTCCTAGTGATTCTGCTAATGAGAATACTTTAAATGATGAAGCAAGTTTGAACGTTTTTTCTAAATCGGCACCTTTTAAGCTAAACGAAATCATTCCTCCAAAATCACGCATCTGCTTTTTAGCAATTTCGTGATTAGGATGCGATTCGAATCCTGGCCAATATAGTTTATCCACTTTAGGATGTGCTTTTAAGAAATGTGCAATGGCTCTTCCGTTTTCACAATGTGCTTTCATTCTTAAGTGTAGTGTTTTAATTCCTCTTAACACTAAGAATGAGTCCATCGGACCAGGAGTTGCACCACATGAATTATGGATGAACGCTAATTGTTCGTAAATTTTTTCGTCGCTAGTTAATAATGCACCCATCACTACATCTGAGTGACCACCTAAATATTTCGTTACCGAATGCATTACAATATCGGCTCCTAAATCTAATGGGTTTTGTAAGTAAGGTGAAGCAAATGTATTATCAACTGCAAATATAATTTTGTTTGCCTTTGCAATAGTAGCACACGCAACTATATCAACAATTTGCATCGTTGGATTAGTTGGAGTTTCTACCCAAAGTAATTTTGTGTTTTCGTTAATATAATTCTTGATATTATTCGCATCGTTTAAATCGATGAAATGAAATTTAATTCCATAGTTCGCAAATACTTTAGTGAACATACGGTATGATCCTCCATATAAATCATTTCCAGTTATCACTTCATCGCCTGGGCGAAGCATTTTAATTACAGCATCCGTTGCTCCCATTCCACTTGAAAAGCATAAACCATGTTTAGCATTTTCTAATGCAGCAATACAATCTTCTAAGGCTGTACGTGTTGGGTTCTTCCCTCTTGCATAAGCATAACCTTTGTGCTTACCTGGTGATGATTGCACATAAGTAGAGGTCTGAAATATTGGAGTCATAATCGCTCCAGTTGTTGGATCAGGCTCTTGACCTGCGTGAATTGCTTTTGTACCGAATTTCATAGTATGTAGTATTGAGAATTGAGATATTAGAAACTCAATTCCATTAAAATTTAACTTAAAATTTACAATTTAAAATTTACAATTTAGTTAGTAGGCTCTTGCAAACAGCACCCTCTGTGTAGAAGGATTCCCCGTAAGAATACACTTCCCATCTTCCAATTTATTACCTAATGGAATGCACCGAATAGTTGCTTTTGTTAAGTCTTTAATTTTCTCTTCTGTTTCTGGAGTTCCATCCCAATGTGCAGCCACGAAGCCTGCTTTACCATCAAGTATACTTACAAACTCTTCAAAAGTATCTGCATTGGTAATGTTGTTTTCTCTAAAGTCAAATGCTTTTTTATAGATAGCTGATTGAATATCGTTTAGTAATTCTTCGATTTGATTTTCGATATTTTCTAATTGATATACTTTCTTTTCTTTGGTATCTCTACGTGCAACTTCTACCGTTCCATTCTCTAAATCTCTTGGGCCTATTGCAATTCGAACAGGAACACCTTTCAATTCCCATTCTGCAAATTTAAATCCTGGGCGCTGAGAATCTCTATTATCGTATTTCACACTGATGCCTTTCGCACGAAGCTTAGGCATTAATTCATTTACTTTATTAGTTATAATTTCAAACGATTCTTCTGAATTATAAATCGGAACGATGACTACTTGAATTGGTGCTAATTTTGGTGGAAGTACTAAACCCTCATCATCCGAATGCGCCATAATTAAAGCTCCAATTAATCGTGTAGAGACTCCCCATGAGGTAGCCCATACGAAATCTTGTTTACCATCTTTCCCAGTAAATTTCACATCAAATGCTTTTGCGAAATTTTGTCCTAAGAAATGTGAAGTACCTGCTTGTAATGCTTTCCCATCTTGCATCAATGCTTCAATACAATAAGTATCTAATGCTCCTGCAAAACGTTCGTTTGGCGACTTCACTCCTTTGATTACAGGAACAGCCATCCAATTTTCAGCAAAGTTGGCATACACTTCTAACATTTGTCGTGTTTCTGCTATCGCTTCTTCTGAAGTGGCATGTGCCGTATGACCTTCTTGCCATAAAAATTCAGAGGTGCGTAAAAACAAACGAGTACGCATCTCCCAACGAACTACGTTAGCCCATTGGTTCACTAAGATGGGTAAATCGCGATACGACTGTATCCATCCTCTATAGGTATTCCATATAATAGTTTCCGAAGTCGGACGAACAATTAACTCTTCTTCTAGTTTAGCATCAGGGTCAACTACAATGTTCCCATTCCCATCATCCATTAAGCGATAGTGAGTAACCACAGCACATTCCTTAGCAAATCCATCTACGTGCGATGCTTCTTTACTGAAAAACGACTTAGGTATAAATAAGGGGAAGTACGCGTTAGAGTGACCAGTGTCTTTAAACATTTGATCTAATACTTGTTGCATTTTCTCCCAAATAGAATATCCATAGGGTTTAATTACCATGCATCCACGAACATCTGAGTGTTCTGCTAGATCTGCTTTGGTTACTAATTCATTGTACCATGCCGAGTAATCGGCGCTTCTGCTCGTAATTCCTTTGCTCATCCTGAAATCTTGGTATTAAAATTGTAATAACATATACATTTAAATTGTATCACTAAAATATGACACGAAATAAAGAAATAAATCGATAACAAAAGCATAATTTTAAACGTTTAACAGAATAAAACATCAAATTTCCAATATAAGGAGGTCTACATGAAAACGAACTTAGTATTATTAACTCTCGGAAGCATCGTATTGATGTCATGTGTAAACACGAACATTACCTACACTTCCCCTCATTCTCAAGATGATTTATATTATTCAAAATCTGATGCCGAACGTGGAGTAATCTACCACGAAGAAGTTCAGGTTCAAAACCAAAGTAAGGAAAACACTACATCATACGTCGAAGAACCACAGGTTCAAAACCCTGCAGCTGTCTATGAAAAACAAGAAACAATACCTAGTACGTCGAATGAATCTACCAATTCAAATTATTCGACTTCGGCTACTGGTTCTTACGACAATGATGGTAAAACTATAATCAATAATAACTATTACGGTGATGTATACGAAGATGATGACCAAGGTTATTATTCAACTCGTATTCGTCGCTTTCACCAACCTTACCAAACATTTAATTATTACTCACCTGCGTATTGTGGATTTTATTATGATCCATTTTATTCACCAGGTTGGAATTTTAGTATTGGTGTAGGTTACTCTTACGGCTTTGGTTACTACGATCCGTTCTTCAATCCTTTTTACAATCCTTGGTACAGTCCTTTTTATAGTCCGTACTATGGTTATGGAGGTTGGGGTGGTTATGACTCATACCGTTGGGGATATAGAGATGGGTATTGGGATGGTAGAAATGACAATGGTTACTATGGTGGTGGATATTACGGTGGCGGTTCTAGAGGTGGTAGTAAAAACACCATTGTTAGAGGTCCTCGCCCTACAAGAGGTGGCTCGGTGAGCACTGCAGGTGGTCGTGTAGAACCTATACGTGGTACTGTTCCTAGTGATAATGGGAACACTGAATCTATTCGTTCAATGCCTCCAACTAGAACATCTCCTTCGAATACTAATAATGCAAGTACCACTATTCGTACAAACCCTACAAGAGAATCAGCACCAGCTATAAATAATTCTAACAATGGATATGTTCCTCCACGTTTACCTCCGAACACAAAATCAGAAAGTAGTCCGGCAGTTGGTACTGGAACAACTCCACGTTCAGAAACAATTATAAGAAGCAACCCAAATCCACAACCTGTTCGTATAAATCCGAACTATGGTGGAAGTGCGCCAAGTACTCCTAGGGTTCGTGCGGAAGAACCTCGAAGCAGTCAGCCTGTTCGTAGTTCGGAACCGCGATATTCAGCACCAAGTAGAAGCTCTGAGCCTCGTAATAGTGCACCTAGTAGTCCAGCTCCAAGTCGCAGTAGTGGTTCATCTTCTTCTCCTGCTTCTAGACCTCGTCCAAGATAATTATACCATGAGAAAACTTATTTTCATCTTATCATTCATCAGTATTGGGTTTGCAGCAAATGCACAATACGCAGAAGATGCTTTACGCTATTCTAGAAATTATTTTGGTGGAACAGCTCGTATGCAAGGTATGGCCGGTGCTCAACAAGCACTTGGGGCAGATCTTAGCTCATTAGTGGGAAACCCAGCAGGATTAGGCTTCTACCGTAGAAATGATTTTAGTATTTCACCAGTTTTTCGTACTACTTCAACAGACAGTAAGTATTTTGGCAAAACGAGTAACGATAATAACAACCAAATGAATATTGGAAATTTAGGGTTTAGTTTAACTCAAATTAACCAAGATTATTCGGGTAATGAAGTGCAAAAAGGTTGGGTGAGTTACACCTTTGCCATGGGCATGAATCGTATCGATAATTTTTATGAGAATAAATATTTCAAAGGTTTAAATACTAACAGCTCCATCAGCAATTATTATGCTGAGGTTTCTAATGATAGAGATGCTCGATATTTCCCAGATTCTAATATTACTTCTACAGAAGACATGGCTTGGTATGGTTACATGATTGACTTTGATACTACAAGTAATAAATTTGTGAGCTTGAGCAATGGAAATGTAACGCAAGCACAAGCAGACCGATTAGAAGGATATCATAATGAATGGAATTTTTCTTTCGGCGCAAACTATTCGAACATCTTGTATTTAGGGGCTTCCCTAGGTTTAGGTTCGATAAAATACAACCGTACTTCTAAGTTTACTGAGACTGGTATTGTAGATCCAATCTATGGTTTATCTAGTATTGCCTTGAATGAGAAATTAAACGTTACAGGTAGTTCATTAAACTTGAAAGTTGGTGCCATTGTTCGTCCGGCTGATTTTGTTCGTATTGGATTAAGTATACAAACACCAGATTATTATACCATCGACGAAGGTTTCATAACCGATTTAAGTAGTGTTTCTTCTGTCGGAAGTAGTACCTACACTCCTCTCGAATATTTGTTCAACTATAAATTACGTACCCCATTCCGTTACCAAGGTGGGATAGCCTTATTCTTTAAGAAATTTGGATTATTATCTGCAGATGTGGAGCGTATAGATTACTCGAATAATAAGCTAAGTGCTAGTGCAGAATTCTCGGATTTTGGACCTGCACAAAATGCGGTGATTGAAAATATTTATCAGAATACTTATAATGTTCGTTTAGGTGCAGAACTTAAAGCTGGCCCATTTTCTTTTAGAGGTGGATATGCAAATTATGGCGATCCATACAAAAGTTCGGTGGTTGATGGAAACAGAACTTTCATTACCGCAGGATTGGGATATCGATTTGAAGAATATTATTTAGACTTTGCCTTTATCAATCAACAATATAACTCTCAATACAGCCCTTATACCTTAAGCAATTCAGATTTATCGCCAATTGTAGAAAACAATCATAATATTAATTCGGTTGTTGTTACATTTGGGACAAAATTCTAATTGATTAATGGCATACAAAAATCTTCAACATTATATTCAGGCTTTAGAAGAAGCTGGTGAACTAGTAAGAATTAAAGAATTCGTAGACCCTAAGCTTCAAATTACTGAAATAGTTGACCGTGTTTCTAAGCAATACGGCCCTGCTTTATTATTCGAAAATACTGGTACCGATTTTCCTGTTTTAATAAACTCTATGGGAAACTACAAACGCATGTGCATGGCACTGGGTGTAGAAAACATGGATGATATTAGTAAGGAAATCGAAGGCTTATTCAAAATGCTTACCGGTCCGAAGGATAATATCATGGACAAGTTAAAGATGCTGCCAAAACTTGGACAAATTTCTTCATGGATGCCAAAGGTAGTTTCAGGTAGAGGCGAATGTCAAGAAGTGGTGATGAAAGATCCTGATATCACGAAGTTCCCAGTGTTAACCTGTTGGCCAGAAGATGGCGGACCGTTTATCACACTCCCCGTTATACATACAAAAGACCCTAATACCGGAATTCGCAATGTTGGTATGTACCGCATGCAGGTTTTCGAACCAACTTTGACGGGTATGCATTGGCATAAACATAAAGTTTCTGCACGCCATTTTAATGAGTACAAAAAATTAGGACAAAAAATGCCAGTGGCTGTTGCTTTAGGTGGCGACCCTGTTTACACATATGCTGCTACTGCTCCACTACCTGATGGTATTGATGAGTACATGTTAGCAGGCTTCTTACGCAAGAAAAAAGTAGAGTTGGTACAATGTCTTACTCAAGACATTCAAGTGCCTGCAGACGCTGATATTATTATAGAAGGTTATGTAGATCCACAAGAGGATTGGATTTGGGAAGGCCCATTTGGCGACCATACCGGTTATTATTCATTAGCAGATTGGTATCCACGTTTCCACATTACTTGTATTACACACCGTAAGAATGCGGTATACCCTGCAACCATTGTAGGTATTCCTCCACAAGAAGATGCTTGGATTGGTAAAGCAACCGAACGTATTTTCTTAGCACCAATAAAAATGACGATGGTTCCGGAAATCATCGACATCGTATTACCGATGGAAGGTGTGTTTCACAATTTAGTGATTGTGAAAATTAAAAAAGATTACCCCGGACAAGCACTGAAAGTAATGAACTCGATGTGGGGTGCCGGACAAATGATGTTTACTAAAATGATGGTGGTGGTAGATGGCGATGTAGACATTCAGGATAACCTAGCTGTTGCAAAATACATCTCGGAAAATGTAGATCCACAAAACGATATTATTTACACCAATGGACCAATGGATGTGCTCGATCACTCGTGTTCTAAATTGGCATTCGGAGGTAAAATGGGAATTGATGCGACAAAGAAATTGCCAGAAGAAAAACGCTCGGAAAGCATTGCTCCTGTTACAAAATCAAACATCAACAAAGAAAATATTTATACTAAATTCTCAGAAATTAAAGACATCAACGATGTACTTTTAAATATGGGAATATCATTAGTTATTATTTCTATCGAAAAAAATAGAAAAGGACATATTGCAGAAATCAACAAGCAACTTTTCGAACTTAAAGATTTCAAACAAGTAAAAATAATTATCTACCTAGAACATACCATCGACATCAGTGATTTAGCCGATGCTGTTTGGAGATTCTCTAACAACGTAGATCCTAAACGCGATTCGCATACCGTAAATGCTTTTGATGATAACGAAATATCGCACGTTGGTTTTGATGGTACTCGTAAAACACTAGCATTTGATGGCTTCAACAGAGATTGGCCAAACATCTTAGCGAATACTCAAGAGATCATTGACGAGATTGATGCGAAGTGGGATAAGCTTGGATTAGGTCCTTTGATTCCATCTCCTTCGAGGAAGTATTTGAAGCAGCTGTACGAAGGCGGAGCGGTAGCCAAATAATATGTTAATAGGATAATATGTTAATATGTTAATGAACCTTTTTAAATTTACATATTAACATATTAAAAATTAACATATTATCCCATTAACATATTAACATATTATAGATTATTTTGCCAATTCTTGCAATCCTGCCTCATAGTCCGGGCCCATCATATTATCCATCATTAACGCGAAATATTTTTTGATTGGGTTGTTACCCATATCACCTTCGGTAGTCCATTTAACATTGGTGATTGAGTCGGTTTGGGCATCGAATTCAATACGTGATTGCATTGGATCAAATCCTTCAAATTGCAATTGATAAATAACAATATCCGGAGAGATACTTTGTAAAATGGTAATGTTTCCTTTACCGTCTTTACCTGTCCACATGTGCGTAGCTCCCATTCCTTCTATCGGTCCTAAATAAGAATTCACCATTGTAGAATCTTTCTTTTGCCATGGATCCCAGTTCTCCCAGTTCTTTAAATTGTTAACCTGATTAAATAAACTATCTGCAGGTTTATTAATCGTTAACGAACGTTCTACTTTAAAAGTTGATGGCAGGAACATCGAAATAACAAAGAGGATTCCTAGTA
>CAJBVG010000252.1 GCA_903958995.1 uncultured bacterium
TGTAAGAATACAAAAATACTCCCAATAACTAAACCAATAATTACTCCAATAAAGGAAATTAATAAGCTTTGTATAAAATAAATTCTACGAATGGTATTATTATCCAAGCCCATGGCACGTAGTAATGCAATGTCTTTTTTCTTATCGATAATCAACATAGTTACTGCACCAATAATATTACAGATAGCAACAATTAAAATCAAAGTGAGAATTAGGTAAACCGCCCAACGCTCTGTATTTAATACCTTGTACAGGGTTTCATTAAGTTCATACCTATTCTTTATCACAAAGCCTTTAGGTAGTTTTTCTTTCCATTCATTTTGGATAAGCAACATTTCTTTTTCGGTACAACCATATATTTCAAATCCATTTACAGAATCAGATTTTTCAAATAAGTCTTGTGCGAATGGTAAGGAAGTGAAAATATATCGTTCATCTAAATTTTGTTGAACACTAAAAATACCTGATGGGTAAAATACTTTTTGGTGAATAGCTGAGCTAGGATCTAAAGTGTTTGTGCTGATGTTTGATTTTGGGGCAAAAATATCGATGTGTTGTATGGTTTGTTTGATATCAATACCTAATTCTATAGTAATTCCATTTCCAATTACAGCATAATCTGCCAATGAATCTTTAAAGAAAAATCCACCCGCAATAAGAACAGAATCAAGTTCTTTAATTTTCAAGAATGATGGTGAAACACCTTTTACAATTGTATAGTATGGACTCGACCCATATTTTAAAAGTGCTTGATCTTCTAATACACCAACACCTATGTATTTATTGGTATCTAACTCATTGCATACCGTTTGTATTTCGTTTAGATGAAAATGGGATTCATCCACTTTCATCACTTTTAAATCTGGACTTAATTTTTGATAGTATAAAAGATTAAGTTCTTCGAATCCATTAAAAACAGATAGAATAATAAATAAAGCTGCCGCTCCTACGCAAACACCGACAACCGATATTATCGAAATGATATTAATCGCTTGAGTAGATTTCTTGGAAAACAAGTATCGATTTGCAAAGAAGAAGGATAGTTTCATTATTCGTTTACAAAAGGGTTATATATTTTTTCGGAACCTATTGTTGTTTGTGGTCCGTGTCCAGAGTGAACAATAGTTTCATTTGGCAAGGCATACATTTTTGTTTTGATGCTTCTTAACAGTGTTGCATGGTCGCCTCCTGGCAAATCGGTTCTACCAATGCTTCGGTAAAACAATACATCACCAGCAATGGCAAATTGTTGAGCTTTGCAATAAAAAACCACACTGCCCGGACTGTGTCCTGGGCAAAATAATACTTCTAGTTCATTCCCTCCAAAATGCAATACCTGTCCATCTTCTAATAATTCTGTAGGCTCAGGTCCTTCTTGGAAAACAAATCCATAATTAGATGCATACGTTTTTACCGCTCTAAATACAGGTAGTTCTTCGGCATGTAAACGAGTAGTTAAACCAAATGTTCTGTTAACATATTCGTAACCTAGCACATGGTCAACATGGGCATGCGTATTTAATAAATACTTAAGGGTGATGTTATTTTCATTCAGGTATTGCTCTAATTCCTGATGTTCTGATTGCTCGTAATTGCCTGGATCAATTAGAATTCCTTCGTTTTGCTCGGTGGTAAGCAGATAGGTGTTCTCCTGAAATGGATTAAAAGTGAATGTCTTGATTTGGAACATAAACAAAAATGATAAAAATTTATACATCTAAGGCTATCCTGAGAAATAAATCGTTAATTTTAATGTTCTTAATTTAAAAGAGATAATGTCGGCAAACAAGCATAGAGTTCTTTATTTACTCATGATGGTACTTAGTTTAGTGCCCAGCCTATTATTTGCTCAAGCCCAAGGAACTCAAACCGATTTCGGTAAAAATAGAATTCAATACAAAGATTTTCAATGGTTTTATTATCGTTCTCCTCATTTCGATACCTATTATTATAAAGATGGTAAAGAATTAGGTGCGATGGTTGGAAGAATCGCGGAACAAAATCTTAAACAATTAGAAGATTTATTAGACTATAAGTTAGACGGAAGAATTAAGATTTTATCCTACAATAAATTTTCAGATTTAAAACAAACCAATTTAGGTTTAATTACCGATCAGCAACAGAACACTGGTGGATTAACACAAATTGTAGGGAATAAACTTTTCATTTATTTTGATGGAAATAGTATAGAACTGCAAAAGCAAATTCGAATGGGCATTGCTCAAATACTTGTTTCGGAAATGTTATATGGTGGAAACATTCAGGAAAAAGTTTCGAACGCCACACTATTGAATTTACCAGAATGGTATTTACCAGGCCTAACATCATACTTGGCTGAAGAGTGGAATATTCAAATTGAAAACGAATTAAAAGATGGTATTCTAGGTGGACGGTTTAAAAAGTTTAATCGCATTGCCGAGAAAGATGCTTTAGTTGCAGGACATTCAATATGGAAATATGTAGTAGATAATTATGGTGCGGCTTCCATTTCTAATATCGTGTACATGACACGTGTGAATAAAAACGCAGAGAATGGTTTTGCTTATATTATTGGAGTCGATTTCAAGGAGCTTGGTCCGAAATGGTTAGAGTATTATACCAAGCAATATAAAAACGAAGACCTTAATAAAGAACTTCAAAATCCGAAGGAGCGCTTTACGCATAAAAACAAAAAGCGTTTTCAAAACCTAAACTATGTTCAGTTTAAGGTTTCTCCAGATGGAAAGTCGTATGCCTACTCTATTAATAAAGATGGGCGATATAAAATTTATGTTTATGATGTTCTAACACAAAAAACAAAAAAGGTGTTTAGTGTAGGAATGAAATCTGTTGCATTTCTTCAACTAGGTAGTGCGCCAAATTTCACATGGCATCCAAGTAGTTTTTTATTAGCCATTGCTTTTGAAAAAAAGAGTATGCCATTTGTACAAATTGTAAATCTTCGCGACAAAAAAGAGTCGGTTGAGGTGAACATGTATAAATATGAAAAGATATTAGACTTCGATTATTCGAAAGATGGTCGTAAATGGGTACTATCAGCTTTGCGTAACGGCCAATCAGATATTTATGTGTACGACATCCCTTCTCGAAGAGATGATCAGATTACCAATGATTGGTACGATGATTTGAATCCTCAGTTTGTTGAAAAAACCGGACAAATTATTTTTAGTTCGAATAGAACAGCTGACTCGCTAAAGAATGCTTCGTTCACGAGATTTCCAAGTATTAATTCATACGATTTATTTATGTATGATTATGATAAGCGCAATCCTGTATTAACACGTATCACTAAAACTCCATTTATTAACGAATTAAAACCAATTAATGTAGATACCTCTCGCATGGCTTATTTAAGTGACGAGTCGGGTATTGTGAATAGAAATATATTATTTTTTGATAGTGTTGCGGTTTACAGTTTTGACACCACTATCTTTTGGTACGATACAACAATCACAGTTTATAAAGACACCTTTAGTTCATATCCTGCAACCAATTATGCTCGTAATATTATCGATCACGATCAATCCAGAAAAAGCAGACGATTATCCGAAATTATTTCAGAGAAAGGTTTAGCTCAAGTATTCATCAGGCCATTGTCTAAATCAATAAGCGATACAGCAAATAGTATAATCACTCCGTTTGCATTAAAGCAACGTAAAACATCGTACCAAAAAATTGCAGCACTAGAATATAAACGTCAACAAGATTCGTTACAAAGAGCGGATTCGATAAGGATGATATCGATTACAGATTCCTTACTAAAAACCACTACTAATGAATTTGATACTAGTTCTTATAAATCGAGTACGTTTGATACGTATTATTTTCAATCGGATTTTCCTCGCAAGAAGTCAGAACAAACTACAGCAGTTACACAAAAAACAGCAAGAGGTTATCAAATTGTTTATATAAAAACACCTAAGGCAAAAGATGGGAATCAAAAATCATCTTCGATTAGTTTAGATGATTATTTTAAAAAGTCATCACCAAGACCTTATACTCCGGAGTTCTCTACTAATTATGTAGTGAGTCAAATTGATAATAGTTTAATTTCAAATACCTATCAACAGTTTACTGGTGTTGGTCCGATATTTATCAATTCAAATATTAATGCTTTAATAAAATTAGGTTCGTCGGATCTAATGGAAGATTATCGTATTACCGGAGGATTTAAACTTGCGGGTAATTTAACCATACCTGAATATTATTTAAGTTTCGAAAATTTAAAGAAGCGATTAGACAAACAATTTGTTTTCTACAAACAAGGTGGAAATGATTTCTACGGATTCTCTGCTGTGAAAACAAACAGCTATGAATTTAAATTTATAGGTAAGTATCCGTTTAATGAACACACTTCGTTAAGAGGATCGATAATGTACAGAAGAGATGAGTTATTATTTTTATCGACAGATAGTTTTAGTTTAAACATCCCTAATTTTTATGCAGATAACTTCGGGTATCGCTTAGAGTATGTGTATGATAATACAGTTAGCAAAGGGCTAAACTTATTTAATGGTACACGTTACAAAATATATGTTGAACAGTTTAAGGAGATTGGTGTAAACAACGATGGCATCATCGATTTAATTAAATCTTTTGGTAAGCCTACCCAAAACATGGTGAACATTGGATTTGATTATAGACGATATGATAAAATACATCGTCAAATAATATTCGCGGGAAGGGTAGCCGGATCAACATCATTGGCACAACAAAAAGTAATGTATTATTTAGGAGGTGTTGATGGATGGTTTGTGCCGAGATTCAATAATGATATTCAAATAGACCAAACTCGAGAGTATAAGTATCAGGCCTTAGCAACAAATATGCGAGGTTTTACGCAGAATATTCGTAACGGAAATAATTTCTTGGTCATCAATACAGAAATTAGATTTCCAGTATTTTCATATTTCTTAAACAGACCCATTAAGTCAGATTTAATAAAGAACTTCCAATTAATGCCATTCGCAGATTTAGGTGCGGCCTGGTTGGGATCAGATTTATTTAGTTATGAAAATCGTTTCAATCGAATTACTGTTCAAGGCGACCCAGTTAGTGTTACGGCGATAGAGTCGAAGTACCCAATTGTAGGAGGTTTTGGATGGGGAGCACGATCGAGGTTATTAGGTTATTTCGTACGCTTCGATATGGCTTGGGGAGTACAGAATAACATGATCGCCGAGAAACCGGTTTACTATGTTTCATTAAGTTTAGACTTCTAAACAGGCATCCTAAGTAATATACTTTGTGTACCATTGTGTGTACTTTGCGTCCATTGTGACCTCTTAAGCCCACAAAGTTTCACAAAGTTCCCACAATGCTTATGTAATATACTTAGTGTTATTTTGTGTGTACTTTGAGTCCATTGTGACCTCTTTTTTAGCTCACAAAGTATCACAAAGTTCCCACAAAGGATCACAATGTTTAAGTAATCAACCACGTGTAAAATTGTGACCTTTTTTAATCCCACAAAGTATCACAAAGTTCTCACAAAGGATCACAAAGCAGATTACACAATTTTCTTATTGACCAAAAAAAGTTTAATATATGCAGTTGACAATTTTTTAGTTGATGCATAATTTTAAACACTATGACAGAAGAAAATAAATTATCACAGATAATACTAAGCAAAGCATTTGCTGTGCATACAGAACTTGGTCCAGGACTATTAGAATCTGTTTATGAGAAATGCTTACATCATGAATTGATGGATGAAGGAATATATTCAATAAGGCAAAAAGAAATTCCATTAACCTATAAAGGGGTAAACATTGATAATAGTTTCAGGTCAGATATAATAGTTGAAAACAAAGTGCTTGTTGAAATTAAAGCTGTTGATGCTATTCATGATATTTTTATCGCTCAAACATTAACGTATTTAAAATTTAGCAAACTTAGATTGGGAATAATCCTAAACTTTAATGTGTTGCATTTAAAAGATGGAA